>CAWIYT010000227.1:0-37966 GCA_963840085.1 uncultured Nitrososphaerales archaeon | reverse complement strand
AAATTAAATTTATTGTATTATCAAAACAGGTTTACTAATATGATTCATTATTTTTCTGACATCACTAAATAATGAACTAAACCAAGAATCTATATGAGAAGATAACATAACGACCAAGTCATAGTTATTATTATTATTATTAATTTCATTTACTATTTCATCAACTACATTACCAGTCAGAAATTTATAAGAAACTTTATTTTGACATCCAGCTTCTTGGCATTTCTTTATTTTTTCTTCCATAGCATCTATTACCTCACCTTTAATCTTTCTATGAAAGTCTTGATTATCCATTTGTGATATCTCATGGGAGCCTTCTAAGGAGATGTTTTCATATTTTTCAACGTCTTTTAGTATACGAAGAATAAATAATTCTGCACCTGTAGAATTAGATAAAGAGACAGCATAATTAAGTGCTTTATTTGATATATCTTTTCCATCGTCAGTAACCAGTATTTTCTTAAAAGAAGGGATGTTATCTTTTGAAATATGATAACCTTCTATTTCTTTAGGTTGTGATTTTCTGGTTCGATTTCTGATATACTACTTCCATCAGGATTTATAATTTCTTTTCCATCGGAAGTTGGAATGTATTTATCACTACTCATAATATAATGTTTGATTACAAATATATAACTTAGAAGCTTGATAAGAACATATTTTTATAATTAAAGATTATTGAACTATACCAACTAGCTTATGTTTTCTAATTATCAATTTTAGCAAGCGCATAGTTTCTCATATTCAGATTGAATCTTTTTGTTCTAAAATATGATGATATTTTATTTCTCAAATCTATAAAAGATGAATAGTATTATAGGACTAGAAGATCGTTCTTGGCTATATGCCATATCTCTTCAAGTACCATGAATTCTGGAGATGCAGTTGGAAGATATACTGGAATCAAATTATCTTTATTGTCAGCAAAATATTTCAGTACCTTTTTTGATCTGTAGTGTTGTTTTGCTTTATCAAGGAACAGGTAACATTTGGGAAATTTTCTATGTATCTGTTTTAGATAGTCTAAAAATGTGGTTGCATTGAACCAATCATACTGTCTGAACAATTGTTTTCCTTCCAGACTTGTGGCACCAAACAAAACTGATTCCTGATGAGATCCAGTTATTCTTACAACGGGTCTTTCATCTTTCTTTATCCATACTCTTCTGACAAGAGAGTCAAAGAAGAAAAATGATTCATCCGTAGATACTACCGTGAATCCTTCCTGCCGATGCTGATGCTGCTGCTGCTGGTGGAGATTATCCAATAGTATCTTTCTTGCTCTTTTTTAAAACGTTCTTTTTCCTCCTTAGATGCTGTATTTACATGTACTCTTCTTGGTACCTTCTGTTTGAATCCCCATTTGTGCATGAGTCTGTATATATGTGAGTATAATGAAATCTGATTCCACCACTCTTTTTCTGACAATTAGATCTTCTACCTGCTGTTTTGTAGTCCATCCTTGTCTGTTAGATGCTAACTCATTTTTTATCTCGTATACTGTCTCTTTTGGTATGTCTGGGGTCTACCACTTTTTGGTCTGTCCTTTAATCCTTCTATTCCTTCTTCTCTCTGTATCTCTTTAACCAGTACAATGCCCATGGTCTACTTCTATGTGTAATTCATCAGCTGCGTAAGCAGGAATGACATTTTCATTCTCTACCTTTACTACAAGAAGTAATCTTTCCTTTACCTTGAGATTAGTTTCCTTCTTGTATAATCTAATCAATTCATTTTTGGAATACTTCACATTAGTTTGACATTAAACGCAATAATTATGATGACAAATAGCTTTTACTCTTGATCGAATGTGAGAATAATGAAATCTGATTAGAAAATATATGCTAATTGGTATAACTATTTTATTTGTAGGGTTAGAATACTGTATTATTTTATAAAATTTATTCCATTGCTAATTTTGTCTAAAAATAAGAGAAATAGGTAATAGAGTTCTAACAATATTATTTGAACAATAAGTAAACATTTATCTATTATTTTGTTATTTTATGTAGAATTATAATCGTTAGTTAATCTAGATAACAATATATAAATATATTAGCTATCAATCCGTCAGTTACTTTATCTTTATAATCTCCACCCTTGAACTCATAATTATATTTATCACCATCAATCTTGTCGTCTCCTCTTTCACCATTCAAAACATCATCTCCTTTTAGTTTATTATTCTCTTGTCTACTAAATATTGTATCAATTCCTTCTTCTCTATCTGTCTCATAATCTATTTCCTCCAATGATTTTATCATCGTTAGCTGTTCCCCTTACTAAACCCTATTTTTGATTTAGGTTATTATTGTGATGGTATTTTATCATCATAATGATCATAATCATCATTTTGTCAATTTATTGATTTTATATTAAAAATTTGTAAATCTAATAGTATAGTAAAAGGAATAATAATTATTCCTACTAGTAAAAAATTACCAATATAAGAGCCATTTTTGTTCAAACCTACTTCACTATTAGATAGGTTCATTTACTTTATTGATATTACTCATTTACAAAAATCAATTAAACTATACTTGCTAAAAATGTGATAGGATTACTAGTCAGTTTTTTTATTGTCTACTAGCTTATTATTATTAAGATAATAAATCCTTAACTAGTATGTTAGTAGTTATTATATAAATGGGTAGAAAAGCTAAAGAAATAGTTAAAGCAAATGTTCAAGAAGTTATATCTGACCTTAACAAGGCTTATGCAGATGAATGGCTAGCACATTATCAATATTGGTTGACTGCTCAATGGATTAGAGGAATGGATGCAGATACATTAAAGGAGGTACTTTTACAACAATCAGCAGATGAGTTAGGTCATGCAGAAACATTAGCAAATAGAATAATACAATTAGGTGGAACACCAGTCATGCAATTTGATCAACTTACTGCTACCTCGAAATGTGGCTTCAAAGAACCTCCTTCAGATCCGGCTAATTTAAAACAAGTTATAAAAGATGTATTAGATGCAGAAGCATGCGCTATAGAATCATATAATGAATTAAGTGAAAAATATAGAACAACTGATATTGTCACTAAAGAAATTTTTGAAGATCTATTAGAAGATGAAGTAGAAGATGAAGAAAAATGGGAAAATATAGGATCTAATATGAGATAGTAATATTAGACGCTCTTATTTCTGAATGTTTCAGCTAGTTGTAACAAAGAATTTCCATGAATCTTTGTTCTCTTGTCTTGGTTCTATTGTTATGAATAAACTGGAATGTTTTGGAGTATACCTGTAAATTGTACTTGTTTACACCCATGAACTTTCTTATCCATAACTGGTACAGGTTGCTTCTGCATTCACAATTATTCACATGAACAATATCATTTGCGTATTCTTTCTGTGAATGGATTACACTTTTGTGTATGAAGCCATGTTCTTCCAGCTGGTCATATGCTCTATATTCATCTGTAAATACAGTTGAACCATACTCTACTCTGGTACATATAATATCAAGAAGTGACTGTCGTACAGGAACATCAAAATATGTCATTCCGTTCCTTCTTTGATGAATACATGTTATCATTGGATGATCCTTGTAAAATGTACCTCTACCTCTCCAAGGCTTTAGTCCTCTTTTCCTGGGTTTTCTACCTAGTTTCACTATCTCATCATGATATGATCTACCTTTCAGTCCTGCCTTGATATAGAATTCATCACCTTCAACATTACCACCGAGTTTAGCAGATGATGATGAGGAAGATGATAACTTTTCCATAACTGTTCTGATAAATCGATAGCATATTGGAATTGGTATAACTACCTCAAGCGATACCTGTCTTATTGAACATCCGGGCCAGAGTACAAAGTATAGATACATTGCCAAAAACCATATCTTCAATGGTGTATGTGAATAATGAAATACAGTACCTGTTTTGTCATTGAACGATCTTTTACAATGCTTGCAAAAGTACTTTTGGTAGGATCGATACTGACCATCCTTCTTTACGTTATTTGACTTACAATGTGGACATAATATGTAGTCTTTCCATCTGGCCTTTCTCAGTAAACTGGTACACCAACTTTCATCAGGAAGAGATGTGGTTAAAGTAAACACATCCTAATTATGTTTTATGCAGCTTTAAGCTTGGCTGAAACATTTGTCAATAAGAGCGACAAAAAATAACTAAGGTTAAGGAAGAACGACGGAGGAAAAGAAAATTTAATTATGCCTAATAATTACGTCTTTGAATCATTTCTAATATTTATTGCCTTGATACTTTTCACAATAGAGAACTGTTTCGAGAATTAATGTGCCACAATCATCACATCCCCTTACTAGATTCTAGAATAATTGCAGAAGCTAATCGTCATTCTGAAGAAGTTGAGAAATACCTAAATGAATTACAATCACTCGGTTTAATAAAGAAAGACAGCTCCAAGCCTGCTAATGTAGACTATAGAATGTATAAGATAACTAGAGAAGGCATACGAAATATACAATAAAGAATTTCGATAGATAGTTTATAATTATATAATTTGAAATATATTCTAAGGACACATATTAGGTTATATTATACCACTTAGCATATATTTTCTAATCAAATCGCTGTTGGAATACTTTAAAGTAGTTTAAGATTACATATATTAAACACGATAGCAAATATTTTTTCCTGCTTATATGATATTATAAGTAAATAGAATTAGAAAATATAGGATAATTGGTATACTACCACCTAACAAATACTATTTTCAATCAACAACGACAAAAGCTATAACCACATAGACAATTTATTGACGGACGAAGCAGTAGTTCATTTCTCTTAATCTGTTAATCTAATCATCTAGTAGATGATGACACAACTGTTTTCTCCTGATTGTCCTTTTAACATCTTGACTTTTCCGTAATCCTTGAATGAATCCCTCCTTGAATGAATCCCTACAAACAACAATTTTAATCATGTCCATATTCTTTGCCTGAGTTTACTTTTTCTAAATACTCTTTTTTAAGAGTATTGTCATAGACATTTTATTATATAATTTTTTATAGTTATGACTTTTGAAAAATTTTAGGAGCCTAAAATAATTTCCTATATCTTACAAATTTATTTAAATAAACCAAAAAACAATCCACTATCTGAATTTTTTTTCTCATCAACTGTTGTATCTGTTTTATCAAACACTTCTTTGTTATTTATATTTCCTGAATTGGAATCACCTTTTTCTTGTTGTTATTGTAAGGAAATAAAATACTCTGTATTGGCATATTTTACCTTTTCACAATCATTTTCAGGAATTGTATCTTTTTGAGTAGTGTTGAAATCTCTTATTATGTCACTTCCAGTTCTACATATGAACACACCTTTGCCAGGTCCTCCAGTAAACGTATCATTGCCTGAGCCTCCTACTAGAACATTATTTCCTCTATCACCATATAATCTGTCATTTCCTTTTTCACCTTCGAGATGATCATTTCCTGCTTTTCCCCATAGAACGTCTCTTCCACCATTACCATAAATAATATCATCTCCACTTCCACCACTGATGTCATCTCCTGCTTCTTTACCTACTAGCGTATCATTACCATTCAATCCTTTGATGACATCTTTATTTACTGTACCAGTAATATTATCTGCATTTTTAGTCCCGTTGATCTCCTCTGCTACTACTACGGCTGTTGCTGCTGCCCATGCAGTATTTACCATAATATTGTATTCATTTGGGATAAAATCAAATGCTAACTCTGCAAAAAATATGGATCCAAGTATGAAAAAAAAGATATATTTACGTAAATTAAATTATAAATAACTTATTTTTTCTTATCATAACAATCGATAATAATTTTTTTCTTACTCTCTATCATTTTTACTAAGTTGTTATCACCCACAAAGCAATTAAAAAATTATTGCAACATTCTTACTCAAATTTTATATTTGTACTTTGTATAAATTCTTTTATACAATACCCAAATTTTAGTATTTAAAAATTTCAATCCTGATTATACATATTTTAACCAATTAATTAAATTACAATTATTCAATTTTATTATTGTGTTAGTGATAGTTACAGGGGCTCTTAATTTAAGATAATATTCACCTCCTCTAACTCAAAATCATTATTATTATTTGTTATTGTATCATTATACATGGATACAAAGAATTGTATCCAATTATGTACATGAAATAGATTACATTCTCTCTTTTTGCATACATGGATAATAGTCATCAAAACTTTCTATTCTGTCTTTCAAATACTGGTTGACTCTTTCCATCAAACTTTTCTGAAATGGTGAGTGTAGATAATGTTTCAATCCAATTACGTTACATGCTTCATCATACCATGTACCTCCATCTGTGTATACAGTATGTTTTCCATAGTTTGATACAAGAGATCTAATGAATTTTTCAGCAATCAGCATATTTCTCTCTTCTGAGATGTAGATTCCAAGCACAGAACTGTGTATTGGTTCAATACATATCCATAGCCAGAAATGCTGATTACCTATTTGAATAACTGTTTCGTCTATGATAAAGGCTGTTACTCTTTTTCTTTTGTTGTAGATTTGGCATGAACCAAATCTTTGAATCCAATTCCATACATATACGTAACTTCTTTGTTTATCTTTAAAGAGTATTAATGCTTTAGACGTATTTCTTAAACTCAACCCAAGAAAATACAGATACAGAGAATACATTACGATAAAAGTGGATGTTTTATTTCTTTCAAATCTAATTTTCATATAATAAATAGAATGTTCTTAGCTATATCTTTTGCTGCTTAAATTAACAGAGCCGTTACAGGTATTTCAAAGGTTACTATTATAGTTTGACCCACCCTCATATAGTTAATCACACAGAATATAACTCAACAACAAAGATACTATATATCTTCCTATTATTGGAATAAATTTTGATAATTTATAATTTGTCTATAGCTATATATATAGACCTCTACAAAATATAGATTCATTGTTTTTATTTTACTTAGAGCCTATCCGAAAAGTAGTTTATAGTATTTAAGTTTATGGTACAATAGATTTATTCGACAAAGCTAAGTGTCTCTACACTATATATCACGAGATTAGTTTGATATCTGAAATTTCTGGAATCGATTCATCTTATGAAATACCAGATGAATTATGGAATCAAATTTTCCCTCTTCTTGTACATAAACCCAAAAGAAAGAAGAAGAAGACAGGTCGTCCAAGAATGGATGATAGAAAGACAATGAATGCTATCTTCTACATTACACGTACTGGATGTCAGTGGAAAGCATTACCACAAAGAAGTCTTGGTGCATCCAGTACTGTACATGACAGGTTTCAGGAATGGAGACAAGATGGCGTATTCAAACGTATGTGGATTGATGGTCTAAAAATATATGATAAAAAAGTTGGTATCAACTGGAAATGGCAATCAATGGATGGTGCAATAACAAAAGCACCTCTTGGGGGAAAAAAGTACAGGACCAAATCCCACAGACAGAAGTAAATCAGGTACCAAATGTAGCCTTCTTGTAGATGGTCAGGGCATTCCTCTTGGAATTACTGTAGATGGTGCTAACAGACATGATATGAAGATGACAAAAGCAACTCTTCAGAGTATAGTGGTTTGCAGACCACCACCACCACCATCATCATCATCTACAACAAATACCCAACAACAACACATCTGTCTTGACAAGGGTTATGACTATCCTGAGGTATATGAGTTACTTGAGGAATATGGTTATACCATGCATATTTGCAAGAGAGGAGAAGACTACAATAATGGTAACAAAAAGAAGAGAAGAAGGATACCAAAATATAGAGCAAGAAGATGTGGGTAGTTGAGAGAACACACTCATGGATGAACCGATTCAGGCGATTATTGATTAGATGGGAAAAGAAGGAAGATAACTATATTGCAATATTACATTTTGTCTGTGCTTGGATAACATATAAGAGAGGAGGTGTTTTCGGATAGGCTCTAATTGACTCCTTAATCGAACTTTAGATACTTTACAACTCAATTTAAAAAGAAGAACTTTAGAAAATTACAAAAAGAAATTATAGATTATCACTAAACTTTCTATTCTGTTCATCAATTTCGTCTTGAGGATTTTTTATAACTTTTTTATATATGTCTCTATGTTCTCTTCGGTCCAATTCCTTTTCATGTTCTTCTCTTACATGATGTAATCTATCTTTTTCATGAATGAATTCTTTTCCACATCCATCACATTTCAAAATTATCATATGATGGATATGTCGGGAATGAGCAATTAATTCTTCATAAGTTTCAAACTTTTCTTTGTCCTTTTCGCAGACAAATTTTTTATGGTGGAAAAAGTCCATTAAATATGAGAGATGTTATTCATATATTAAAACTATTTGTTATTAATAGTATTATTTACCAATATACTAAGGTTGAAATATAATGGAGAATCTATCTTTTGAGTTATACACTCTCATTTCAATTAGATTAAAAAGCCAATATACCAATTAGCCTATATTTTCTAATTCTATTTACTTATAATATCATATAAGCAGGAAAAAATATTTGCTATCGTGTTTAATATATGTAATCTTAAACTACTTAAAGTATTCCAACAGCGATTTGATTAGAAAATATATGCTAAGTGGTATAGCTCTTTATATAAATCTAGATAAAAGTTACACTATGAATAGGCATGAGTCTAAATTTTAAAAAAGAATTAAAATAAGTAAATAGAGAGAAACGAAATTTTGAGATAATAATTTTTAAACTATCTTTTGAGAGCATTATATAATTTAAAGTAGAATATTATATTAACTAACTAGTCAGTCATTTATAGATTGAGTATATGATGAAATTTAACAATTATATTAATTATAAGATAAAGGAAAAATATTTAGAAAAATAAAATAATATCGCATTTAATATTTATGTACTAAATTCTGATTAAAAAGTAAGTTAAATTATATATATTAGTTCAAAATAAAATTAAATTATATATATTAGTTCAAAATAAAATTAAATTATATATATTAGTTCAAAATAAAATTAAATTACAAAATAAAAAGAATATTAGTTTTTATCCACCATAAATCCCATGATCTTTGCATTTCCAATCCATTATATTCATTCCAAAGTTACATTGTATTGAAACTGTCGTAAATTTTATTTTTTGTGCTGCATCAATAGAGTTTGAAATTTCTTGACTAAGTGTATAATTAATTGTTTGTTCATCAACGAAAGGATTCGGTAATGCTGGAGGTGAAGAGTCAGTTTTATTGGATACATCAAATATATGTTCTACATCAGCGGCTCTAATATATCCTATAGTGGGTGATTTATTAAAATCACTGGCTACCATTGTTATGATCATATCTTTAGATTTAGACAAAGAATTACTACTTCCAGTGATAGTGTATGTAGTATCAAATGTACCTAATAATCCTGTACTATCATTCACTATATAGTACGAGGAGGTGTCAGTTTTTGTTATTTGTACAATTCCTTTTGATTGATCAGATAGAGTTAGCAAATTATTATCTGTCGTATTTTGCATCGAACTTGTTTGTTCTTGTGATAATGAAAGAGGAAAACTTGTACCACTAAAAAATAGAATGGATGCAAATACTGAGCAAATAATGTAGTTCTTATATGTTTTAATAAAAATATGATTATCCATAATAATTAAAAAATTATCTGTTAATTATTTAAATATTCCTAATCTTAAAAGCAAATTGAATTTAATCATGGTTCTCTTGTAAAGAAACTTTTATCATGCTAATATAGTAATGAATAATATAGTAAATTTTCTATCGAAATTATACTTTATTTTAGTATAAAAATTGCTATATTTAAAAAAGTTTTTTATATATAAACTAGAATATGTTTAAGAGAAGTATATACATGATTCTTTTGTCTTTTTTTGTTTAGTTATATTGATTGTTAAGCCTATATTGTTATAATTATATTCTTAGCAGTTTTGAAAAGTTATTAAGAAGAATTATCTTATTATGGATATGAGTGATGAATCTCAAAGAGAAGAAATAAAAGATGAAACTCATCAGTTAGAGGACATCGAGCAAGATGAATTTGATGATGAGGAAGAAGAAGAAACAGCTGAAAAATCAGAATAAATAATTTCAAAGATGATTCTAATTCGATAAATCAGTAATGTCAATTCATGGTTTACTATTCATTAACTTTTTATTATAATTATTATTTTGTTATTTTATACAATACTTACCTGTCTATGTTATATTATTTTTTCATAATTTTGATTGTAGTAAAATAAGAATTGTATATTTCCAATAGTCAATATCCTTAGTCAAATAATATTAATGTAATTTTTATTAAAAATTTAGAAATTACCTTGCAGAATAACAAATATTATATTTATAATTTATTAAATATCTTTTAGTTAATATCTAAAATAAAATTATTATTTATTTGTATTATATAGAGTGTAATATTAACTAACTTGGAATTTTTATCCGCTCTATAAAACTTATTATCTTACTTTTTGTTCTCTATTGAAGATTTCTTATTTAACCTTAATTATTTTGCTTGTATATATGTATATATTTTCAGTAACTATAGGAGTAAAAGTAAGAATTATTTGAATATTTTACTATCTTTAACAATAAATTTAGTTAATTCTTCTTCTTCTTTTAAACAATTTTATATATTTGATTTGTAGAAGAAAATAAAAATAGAGAATGCAAATTCTTATACTAATAATATGAATGATCACGAAAACTCATCTTCACTAGGATTTCAGGAATATATGGTGGATGTTATCAATAAAGGATCTTTATCTCTGATGCTCTCATTAGGTCATAGAGTAGGGCTCTTTGATACTATGGTATCGCTTCCTCCCTCAACGAGTAAGCAGATTGCAATTGCTTCAAATTTAGATGAGAGATATGTACGAGAATGGTTAGCCGCAATGGTTGTTGGCAAAATTGTGAATTATGATTTTTCCAATAATAGATCTTTTGCGTAATTAGGAAGGAATCAAAATATTCTGAAAATTAAATTAATTTTTGTAAATTTTATAAATTTAATAACATTATTCTCTTTTATCTTAGATCAGATATGTAATATTTTACATGGTTACTAATTACGCAATAGATCTAATTTGTATTCCTTGCCAAAGGAAAAGGCAGATTTTCTGACCCGACAAACAAAGGTATACAATTTTGCTGCTTCAATGCAGTGGATACCAGTATTAGGTCAAATAGAAGATCAAATTGTAAATTGTTTTAAGAAAGGTGGTGGTGTGCCATATTCTTCATATGAGATATCATGAAGTAATGGAAGAAGAAAGTGCTCAAACAGTATTATAAGGCTTATTCGATTGGGTAATTCCATTAGTACCCGGATTAGAAGAAAAACTAAAAAAAGGAATTAATGTTTTAGATATTGGTTGTGGCAATGGTCGTGCTATCAATATGATGGCAAATCAGTTTCCACACAGTAAGTTTACAGGTTATGACATTTCTGAAGAAGCAATAAAAAAAGCACAATTTCAAGCTATAACATATGATAATAAAAATGTCAAATTTGAGGTCAAAGATGTATCAAAAATTTTAAATTCATCAAATAATTTATCTTTTGATTTAATTACTGCATTTGATGCCATCCATGATCAAGCTGATCCTGCAACGGCTTTGAAAAATATAGTGTCTTTATTAAATGGTCACGATGGGATTTTTCTAATGCAAGATATTCTTTCCTCATCTTTACTTCAAAATAATATAAATCATCCTGTAGGGACTTTTCTTTATACTATATCATGTATTCATTGTATGACTGTATCCCTTGCTCAATGTGGAATAGGATTAGGTGCTATGTGGGGTAAGGAAAAAGCAGTAGAGATGCTTAAAGAAGCAGGTTTTACGAAAGTTGAAGTTAAAACACTTCCTCATGACTTCCAGAATTATTATTATGGGTAATACCTAAAGATCTGAAACAGTTTTTACAAGCATTTTTGACATAATTGGATACAAATCCATATGTCGGTTATTAAATCTGAATTCAATCTCCTTTAGATATAAATGAAAATATTGTCTAGGTACACCTCGATAAATATACAGCCATGTCTTGGCATAACTCCAGAATCCTTCTATTCCATTAATATGAGTATCTTCTCTTACATATTCCTTGTTACCATGAGAAATCGAGTTATGTTTTCCAATTAAACTCAATGTTGCATAAGCAGTATGATCATCTGTATAATATAGTGATCCTTTTCTTGTGTGCTGTTGTATCAGAGGAATCAATGTTTCATGTTTTCTGTCAGACACTGGAAATGTAATAACAATTCCATTCCTTTTGTAGATACCGAAAACTAGATTTTTGTGCTCAATAGAACCCCATCCACGCTTCCCTCCTTTATGATGACCTCCAAATAATGCCTCATCAATTTCTATTTCTCCAGATAGTTTCAGATTCTGTATTTCCAGTATAAGCGAATCATAGATTGCTTGCCTGAATATTCTAAATGTACGTTCAATTGTTGCTAAATTAATAGATATATACCATCGTATTCTGTAAGCAGGAACACCAAGTACAAATAGATATAACAAATGAGATATAATATCAAACGAGATTTTTAACCTTGCCAAATAGGTACATGTGAAATCACTAAAAACATACCTACACCGTTTACATGAATATCTCCTCCTTCTTTTCTCACATGATGATAAATGATTTATGTACCTGTAGTTACATCTAGGACATTTTCTTTTTCCACTCCATCTACCCTGCTGAAAATATAACCTACTTTTCTGACTGTTTGTAGCCAATTCTAATGGATTGATCTCACGCACAAACCACGCATAAGATAACAATCATTATTATGTACTTTTTGTTTCAAATGTTTAGGTATTACCTTCATTTTAATTATATTTATAAAATCGAAAAAAAGTTAAAAATTCTCAATATTTAAAATCCATTCTTTTTCAAATGAAATATCATTATACTCAGAAACTGTAAAAATTATCTTCTTATTAGACTAATAATAGATACAACAATGAAAAAATGCATAGCTTTTCATTCATATAAAGGTGGAACAGGAAAATCTACAATTAGTTCTAATATTTCGGTTTTATTAGTAAAAAGAGGATACAATGTTTTACTTATTGATATGGACGTTTATGCTCCAACATTACAAACTTATTTTAATCAAGAGCCAAATTATTGGATCAATAATTTCCTATTTAATACGGCAGATTTTGAAAATGTTATTTATGATCTTACTCATCGAATAAGAGAGTTTCATTCTACAAAAGATTCTCAAAATCAATTGGGAAAATTATTTATTTCGTTTTCAAATTCCTCAAAGGAAGAGATAACAAAATTAGATGGAGGATTAAGAAATCAAGCTTCAAAACTAGAGATGTTGCGAAAATTTATTCTAATTAAGGAAGAAATGGCCTATCAAAATAATATTGATTACATAATTATAGATACGAGCCCTGGAATACGCTATTGGTCCATAAATTCATTAGCAATAGCAGATTTAATTCTACTATCTTTAAAAATGGATAGCATTGACATTGAAGGTACAAAAAAAATGGCTAATGAAATTTACTCGGCTTTTACAAAACTAGGTACAAAATCTTATTTACTTTTTAATAGAGCTGCTGGATATTGTCTTCCCCCAAACTTAATTCAAGAAACTTCATATTCTCCAGAAGCAAATTATAAACTGGTAATGAATGAACAGTCGAACATTACCGATAAATTTAAAAAAGATGTAGATATGGAAATAATTGGAAATATCCCATGTTATTGTGATATCCAATTTGATAATAAAGAATTTTTAACTGTATTGAAACATCCAAATCATCCATTTACTCATTTACTGAATGATCTAGTTGATAAAATAGAAAGGATATAGAAAAATTTTTTATTTTTATTCTAATAACTTAATCTATATTTCAAAAGTAATTCTTAATTATTATTTTCTAATTTACATTTACATTAGACTCATTTTTGGGCTCTGTTAACGTAAGGATTAAAGTAGTCATACATTCTACTTTTCTATTTTGTTCTATGCTCAATTTTAGAAGATTTTTTCACTTTACTTGGTTATTTTTGCTTAACTTAACATCCATGAAAATTTACCTGTATGCTGGTTATCTTTTCTATCCTGTTTAGCCATATTTTGTTATATCTTTCTATCTATATTAAGCATTGTCGACAATAGCCTCCGCTATATGTGACATCCTTGTTCTCAAGTCATCGTATTGTTATTGTCTAATTATCTTTATTGAGATCCAATCTTCTTCAGACTTTCTATTTTCTGTTCATATCTACTCCTGTTTATGTATCTATATAATTGGTGTCTTGTTAGCATGTACCATATTATAACAAGCATTTCTTTTGCTGTTGCTACTATTGCTTTTTCATGTCCTTTTCGCTGTTTTATTCTTTCATAGAATGTTCTCATGTGGTGGTCATGTCTGATTGCAGATAATGAACACTGTACTAGTATCCATCTCAGCAAAGGGGAACCTTGTTTTGTTATTCTACCTGTTTTTATTTTTCCGGATGATTCTCTTGTTGATGGTGATAACCCTGCATAACTAACAAGTTTCCATGGGGTAGAGAATCTAGTAATATCAACTATCTCTGTTGATATTAGCATTGCAGAAAATATGTCAATTCCTGTCATACTGGCAAGTATCTTTACATCTTGACTGTCTTTCCAGGCATATTTTGCTATCTCTTTTGATACTATTTCTATCTGGCTATCTATTGATTCTATTGATGATAGTGTTGTATTCAGTATTATCCTGTCTATTGGTGAAACAGACAGTGATTTTAGCCAGTTAATTCCAGATCTACTAAATATGTCGGTCAGTTCTGTTCTGTATTCATACTTGTCCAAAATAGCATGAATCTTGTTTGCTAATTTTGTTTTGGTTCTGGATAATAATATTCTATGTCTGACCAGACTCCTTTTTTCTCTAAATTCCTTTACAGGTACATATGACTCGTATACCAATCCAGTTCTCAGCAGATCAGATAATATGCATGCATCAAGTTTATCTGATTTTATCTTTGCTTGCGCTATTATCTTTGTTTTGTATGGATTTGCTAGTATTGTATCTATTCCATTATCTTCCAGTGTATCATGTATTCTCAGCCACATGTTGCCTGTAGATTCCAGTACTGCATTACATTTTTTTGTTCCATGATTGTGTATCCTTTTAATCAATTCTAATATTCCCTGATAACTGTTACCAAAGAAGAATTCATCCAGTATCCTTCCCCTATCATCTTTTAGAGCTGCCCTACACTTTCTCTTTCCAACATCTATTCCAAGATGATTCAATTTTTTTTTTCATTCAACTTCTTTTTTTTATTTGTTGGCTAACAGGTGGCAAATATCCATTCACTCTCTAAGAGTACTATGATAGCCACTTTAGATAAGGTTCAGTCAGAGCCTCACTCATACGGAGTATGTTAACTTTGAACCTAGCCAACATACAACAATGGTGTAACCTAGAAGATTTTGATATCGTGAGCCCATTTTTGCGCCACTATCACTATTAATTCCTTCTCTGAATATATCTAGTTACAGGCTGTGTTAAGTTAAGGAAATAGATTTAGCTGTGAATGTCCCTATTCTCATGTTATGGTTATAACATTTGAAAGAAAGAGGATATCCACTATAATAGTAATGTACTCTTTTTGTATTTGTACTTTCTTATTGGTCTCAGTTTACGAAATACTTCCAAGGCGTTAGAAATATTTAGAGATAAGAAAAGGAGTTACGTGTCTATATGGAACTGGATACAGAAATTTAGTCAGTATCCTCTTTATAAGAGAAAGAGAATTTCTGCTTTCATAATCGATGAAACTGTCATTCAGAGTGGTTGGAAACACTACTATATTTGTGGATAGCAACAGAACCTGTACATAAAACATTACTTGGAATACACATTTCTGAGAGTAGAAATATGCTTGTTGCTAGACAATTTCTAGAAACATTGATAGAAAAGTATGGTAAACATAGTGTTTATTCAGATGGTGGTACTTGGTATCCATCAGAGGCTTGCAAAGTACTAAAGTTGAAACAATCTATATACATATTCACCACTGGAAAAGAGCCTTATCGAAAGGGTAATGCAGTATTTCAAAGACAGAACTGAATCTTTTGATGATTTTACTCTATCCATATAATAGTAAAAGAGATTGTGATAATAGTCATGTGTGTAACTGGATAGAATTATTTGTATCAATGTACAATAATACCATATAGTAGCAAAGAACAATCCTGTTCTAACAAAGGAGGTTGGGTAATCTCTTAAGTTAACAGTTATGTAAATACATAGATTGACAATTTTAGTAAAATAATATTTATCACTTTGACAAAGATATGTGATAGATACAGCTTTAGCTTGGCATAGATTTACACCATTATGACGTGGTAAGATATACTCCCCTTAGAGATATTACAGATAAAGAGAAAAATAGATTATATTCTCTTTTGGATACATATCCAGAGATAAAGTACAGGATAAAAATTGTACTTCTTGCTAGTGAAGGTTACACAGTACCTGAGATAAGAGAGATGACCAACATATACGACAGAACAATTAGAAAATGGATTCATAAATTCAACGATAATGGAATAGAAGGGCTGTTTACAAAGATAGACTATTCTCCTATGGTAAAGATAGATAATGATGCAAGAAAAGAGATTGTAAAAATAGCATCTACAAATCCAAGGGATCTGGGATTAAAATTCTCTACATGGTCACTGAGATCACTTGCTGGTTATCTTACCAAAGAAGACAAAAAGATAGTAAAACATGGAATCAGTCATACCAGAATTAAGGAGATACTAAATGAAAGTAAAATAGAATGGAGGAATTCAAAGACGATACTGGGTAAAAGTAGAGATCCTGAATACGAATTGAAAAAAAGAGGATTGAAGAATTAAGATACAATACATCGTCATCAGATTCCATCTTGCTATATCAAGATGAGAAAGGTCCAGTAGCAGCAAAGACACATGGCGGTCCGTCATGGTGTTCAGTACAAACGAAGATAGAAAAAGCACAGAAGATAAAAGGTCTTCTCAATGTATTTGGTGTCTATGACCACACTAACGACCAAATGTATACACACTGCTACAAAAATAAAACGGGAAATCAGTTTCTAGATTTCATCAAACGTGTAGACAGAAAATATGATTCCTCTGTCAAGCAAATATTTCTTGTACTGGATAATGCATCAATACACAGATCCAAGAAGGTACGAGAAACCATACAGAAACATCATCACAGAATAAACTTTGTATTCTTGCCAACAAGATCTCCAGAACTAAACCTTATAGAAGTAAGATGGTTATGGATGCAGAGACAAGCAGTAAACAATTCTACCTTTAAAAATGAATCAGATATTGGAAAAGCAGTATCTGACTGGACGTACAACTATAACGAGAAACATGGTAGAAGGATAACTGATATCTTACAGATAGGAGTAATGAGTATGACTACATAACTGTTAATCTATAGTTAAAATCATGAAGTAATGAGCTCAAAGATCTCTCTATTCTATTAATAAATCTATGTCCGTTTAGAATATCACATAAATTTTTTTATTTTGGTAGTTCTTATTAATGGTTTTTTCAATTACATTTAATCTTTCTACTTTTTCATTATCTTTTTTCTCTTTTGTCTTGCGCTTTTGAAATAAATTTTATGTAACAGACTCTTTAGAAGAATTAAGTAGATCTAATCTTTCTCTTACTATTACTATCACTTCTGCTTCTAATTTTGTGAAGCTTGTTCCTCAATTTTAATCAGCAGTAACCTATCCAGACGTCTTTGTAGAATATGCTGATAAACTTTTGAAAGATGAAGAAATTGAATCAGTCAATTCATTTTTGAAACTACAACAGGTAAATGAAATATTGGTATTATTATTATTAACAGTAGTAGAAGAAGAATATGATTTCTAACAAATTATGTCGTAATATGGAGACAAAATTAAATAAATGGCATATTTTCATATATCCTCTATTGAACTTTCTAATAATGCCTCTATCCATGTTATACTATTTGAATTATAATTAATACTATTTCTAAAATAATTAAATTTTCTTTAATACTTTTTCTTTTGTTATTTTAATTATCTATCAAATAAATATGAAATCTCCTATAAGTAATTTGAGACCACTATCCATCCCATTTCTAAATATCATATATGATTTGTTATGGTCATAATTTATTTTTGCAATTTTTACAAAAGGTTCTGTTTTTGAAATCAGTATCATATAGAGAGTTACTAAAAAACATGACACATCTTTTATTATTGCAATGAAACAAACCGAAAGAATGTCCTAGTTCATGTATTGCTTCTTTTGAAATTCTATCATAAAACATCAATTCATCCGGTTCAAGGTTATAAAACTCTGATCTTAATCTAGGAAGATATATCGCCGCAACTCGTCCTCCTAAATGAGCTTCACCAAATACAAAATTTAATTCTCCAGAATATGCATCCATATTACAAATAACTAGAATCTTTATTTCTTTTGTTGGTTTAATTTTTTCTAAAATCCAATGCAATAAGTCAGAAGATCTAAGTTGATTTCTTTGTCTATTAATAAAATTGTGAATATCTGCTTTTAATATTGGAGCAATAGTAACATTAATATTATTAAATTCTGTTGATATAGAATCATATAATAAATTCAAAATATTGTTATTGATGTCTTTTTCGATAGGTTGTATAATAATTTTCATGTATATTGTATTAGAGTTATAATTTATAATATTTATTAAAATTTTCAAGAATATATATAGGATATACAATACTATCTTAATATCAATTTGACCAAAAATATATAATTTTTAATCAGTAATCACATTCACATTATCAGAGGTTAACGAAATTTGGTAATACAATAAGTTAATAATTTGAAAAAGCGTTAATAGTTGTTCGTTCTATTGCATTTATTTATAAAATAAAGATTAAAGTTTTTTTAAAAAATTACTCTATATAGTCAAATAGAATTAAAGAATTTAGATCTTAACAAATTTTTATAAAAAAATGATTATTGATATGTTAGAAGTAGTAAATAAAAAGTATAACAATAGCTAAACAAAATATTTGATTTATAAAGATTTAATTTAATAATTCAATTAACTGTTTTTTCTCACTATTTTTAATAAATGGAATTATCAATTGTTTAGAAATGATATTGAGATTTTCTTAGACTTCTACTCTTGAATGGTTTTTAATTTTAATTCTTTTGATATAAATGCCAATAAAAAGATTTTTGGCTACTCTCCAGCACAATGAATTTTTTATCTGAATATTCTGTTAGTGCATCCTAGATGTCTCAAAGTTGTTATCAGATTTTATTATTTGGGATTTATATTTCGGATAGATAGTATTTTACATTGTGAGTTTTATTTGTAGAATCATTATAATATAGTATATAGAAATTCTTTTGTTTCTATATTATAGAAGTTCTTTTGTTTCTATATTATCTCTCATTTATATTAAAAAAGAAATTAAGAATATAAAGATTTTAAATAATATCGATCTAAGTTATACAATTCAGATTAAATAATAAAATATAAAGATTTAAATTTCATAATCTTTAATCAAATTAGAGATTTATTTACCATTATATTACAATAATAAACATGAAATAGAAAAATCAAAATTTGTTGATACTTTGCATTAATCGAAGTGTTTGCTGAGTATTCGATAGACGAATATACTATATTTGGAAGTTGGAAACCTTCTTATTTAGATAATATACAATAACGAAAATAGGAGTCACAGATAAATAATAAGTATTCTATAAATCAAAAGAAAGAATATTTAGAAGGTATTAACTATGTATTCTGTTATTGATTATTTAAACATGAATTTTGATTATTCTAAAAGACATAATAACACAACAAGAATAAATACTACTATTATAATCATTGTTATTGCTGTTATTTCTTTAATAATTTACTATTCACTTTCAATATTCTTTATTCCACAAATATACTTCTTATCATCATCTGAAGTAAAACCTCAACCAGTTATTACTGCAGCTAAATTATCTGCATCGAAAGTTGTTGTTGGAGAAAGCTTTGATTTAACAATAACTGCAATGAACAATGGAAATACTGCAGATGTGCAAGTTGTTTCCTTGTCTTTTCCTAATATTACTTCTATAGATAGTATAGTTAAAATATCGAAATATAACTTTACTCAAAAACCTATATTCATCGAACTTGGAGATAAAGTAGGCTCAGAATACGTAGGAATGGATAAGGTAATTAATGCATATTATCCAGCTATAGAAGCTAATAGTAGGCCTTGGTACAATGCTGACTATTACCAAATAAGTATAGAAGTAAAACCGTATACTATTGGAAGATTTGTTATATTTGTAAAAACAATAGCATTACCACATACCAATGAGTTAGATCATTATCCTAGATTGGGTATTAAAGATTATCAAGGGGAATTTGTTGCTGTATCTTCTGTAGAAGTAGTAAATAAATAAAAAAAGAGGAAATAATAAATAACATTGATGAAAAAGTATAGTTAATTATCAACATCTGATATGAAAAAGAGATTTTGTTTTAGACGAGGAGTTTCTGATAACAATACTAAAAATCAAAAATATAGCAATAATAATGATAGAACTATTGTAGAATCTTCATATTTCCATAAGCGTTTAATAAATAGATTTTTGGTTGGTTGTATCTTAGTTAGTACCGGTATTTTACTCGCTGAAAGTGGTGGTAGTTGGGATATAACAAATCATCTTTTAAATAAACCTGAAACCTTCTTTTCACCTCCGCATGCTATATTATATAGTGGAATAGCTCTAGCCCTAGTAGGAGCTACAATTATGTTTCTGCATTGGAGGTCATATTCTATTTATATTTCTACTATAAAAGGAGAAAAGAATCTTGAACTGGATTTGTCAATAAAATTGGTAATTAGTGGTATTTCTATGTTGATATTAGCCGGACCACTTGATTTTTCTTGGCATTCAGCTTTCGGTTTAGATGGTTTGCTAAGTCCTCCACATCTTACTTTAACAATTGGAATGTTAGCAGGCAGTATTGGATCTCTGATAGGAATAACATCATATATTGTCATCAACAATAGTATTAGTCAAGAGAAAAGACAGAATAATAATATTGACACTTTTAAAAAGAATGAAAAAATCCCATTTCCAATATATACAACATTAACTATTATCGGAATATTGCCTATTTGGATGTCATCATCAGGATTAATTTACATGTTCTCATTACCTTTTTCAGATACAGAATACTATAACTTTAACTTAGAACCCACTACTGCAGCCACTATAGCTACTGTAAGCTTCCCATTTTTAATATCATTTATTTTAGTATCATTATTCAAACTCGAAGAAATGGGTAACAAAAAGAGAAAGTTTGGTGCCATATCTGTTACTGGTTCAATTTTTATTATTATTACAATAGTTACAATGATGATTCCAAATAAATCGTTGATATCTACAATTCCATTCTATGTACTTAATATCATTCCTATTATAATAGCTGATATATTTTTATCAAAGCTACCATTAAAGAGCGTATTTGTTTATACATCAGGAGGGATTCTTGGTTCTTCTTTTTTCATGCTTTATTATCCAATGATAACTCATATCTATAATGAAGTCTTCTCTAATCAACCTGTATGGCCTAGTCTTACTGCTCCTATATATTTTGGTATGATTATCCAGATCTATCCTTTACTAGCTGTGCCCGCTATTGGAGTAGGAATTTTGGGAACAATTTTTAGTAGTAGATTAATTAATAGGAAAAATTGAGATAGATTTCACTATCTTTACTTCTGTTCATGAGATTATACATTCACTCACCTTTTTTTAGTATAATTTCTATAATCAAGCATTATTATGAGTCTAAGAAATGATCAAGATTTTTAAGTAAAACATCTAAACTATTCTGAGTTTGTTTACATTGAATTTTTCTCATTTTGATATTCATAAATTCAATTTCTACATTAAGGAATTTTTCATTTCTATAATCTTAGATTTGATTTATTAATTCAAACTTTGGGTAATACCTTTTCTGTTTACTTTATTTTTTGCAATTCTTCTATTAGTATTTAGATATTGTAAATATTTTCGATGTTATTTCATTATTAACATTCTCTCGTATAGATAAATTTTCAAAATTGATTATTAAAGGATATGATAATACATTTTTTTAATTGTACATATTGGACAAAGTCTACATAATCAAATTTGTCCTTCGATTTTAATTGTTATCCCTAATACCATCTTGAAACAATTTGAAGCAGTAGGAGATTGGATGGAATGTAATCATCTTCAAAAAATTTCCGCTTTTTTGGTAATATCTGGTTTTAATGATTATACTATACCTCCCAACATTTCTTTAATTATTGCAGAAAAAAATTAAATCATATCTAGTCCAAATTATTTCTCTGTCGACAGTCAAAGAATAACAATAATAGGAGAGGAAGGGGACGATTTTGAATAGTAATAATAAAAAACTACCTATTTCAAAATATAATTCAAAAAATGATGATGATAATAAGTGAATTATAGAAAATAGTAATATTTTTTATTTTATCGTCCAAAAATTGTGTTGGTTATTAAATTGTCAATAAGATGTAACATATAGGTATAATATTTTTCCCCTTTTAATAGGACTTTGTATATACTCATAGACTAATTAATAGAATATATAGATTTTTTAGTTAACTTTGAAAAATAACAGAATATCTCTGCTATTGTAATTAACTATTTATCGAACGGCCAAAGAATTAGGTTTGTCAAGATGTCTTATTAATTTTTTTTCACATTCACTTCCTTCAGGTGGATACAATTCTTGTCCTATTACACATGCATGAAATCTATCTCCAACTTGAATTGGTCCCATATCGGTATTTCTGTCAAAAGCGAATACTCTTTCAATTGTATATCCTCCTATTTTATCAAACTCTTTTTGAACATCAACTATTTTAGATTTTATCTGACCTTTAAGCATTGCCATAATTTTTATTTTTGTAGCATTTTTTTTATCCTCCATTGGAACTATTATTTTTACCTGAACTATTTTCTTGCTGCTATCACCATTACTACTATTCTTTGCTTTATCTAGTTTTATACTAACAGAGGTATTGTTAGATGATTCAAGAGTATCATTATCTAGAGTATCAAATGAGACTACTTCGGGTTTTGAATACATATTATAATAAGTCAAAGTTTTATTATGAACTTGTGATTTTTCTTTAAATAAACTTACCTTAGTTGGTTTTGAAGTAGATTTGATATTACCTTCATTACAATCAAAATATTGTATTGTATCTTTTTTATTGAAAGATATTGATTTTAGGTTACTGTTAGTATTTTTAAAATGATAAGCGCAAACAAAAAATTCATCTGGTTTATGTGCACTAACTATCTCGTTATCTTTGTCCATTGAAAATATAACTTTTAAATTCTCTGTTGTTTCGTTTAATTTGCCTAAAGGAATATTTTTGACAAAATCTTCGCCGTTAATAACACCGACTACTTTAAGAAATCCTTTTTTTTCTATATTTTGTAAATTAATATTAGATTCAACGACTAAGTTATCATTATATTCTTCTTCTTCTTCTTCTTCATTGACATTAAGAGTACTTTCTGATTTTTCTGCAATAACTGATGGTATATAGGAAAACGTAAAATTCAAAGTTAAAAGAAATAAGACAGCTATAAAAATTATTCCTAAATTTAATAACATATAAGAATATTAAGAAAATCAAAATTTATTGATTTTGGAGATATCTTACTTAAGATAAGTATTAAAAACATCATTCAATGATTTTTATAGATTGCTATTTCTAAATCAGATTAGTTTCAAATCCTCTTTTTCTTTTTAGGTCAAATTGGTTCATCAACCCTGACCGATTGAGGAGTTCCAATCCTATTTCTTCTAGAATTCATGAATCAATATTCATAGTAATGAAGAACTACCCTTTACTTTTGTAAGCATTTATTTGGACAAAAGAGAATTTTGAAATTTAATAACTGGTTTTACAATATTTTGAAAAGTCTGAAAGAATTCTATTGGATTTGAACGCTTCAATAAAATGGCGCCAGTTAATAATATGCGATATTAATAGTTGCAGGTCCTAATTGGTGTAGTAGAAGCCATCTAATAATAACTAAATTCAACGTCTTATGATTGTATGCTATATATCTAAATGTCAACTCTCTATTCTGCAGTAATATTAATCTGGATATTATATGTTCTCATACAGCCTATTCATAACAGCTATAATGGTTTCATCTTTGTACTCATTAAAATTAGATAGCCAAAAAATTAGATTATATTTTTTCTAAAAATTAAGTTGTAATTTTTATAATGAATCCAATAAAAGCATTTTTTTATTTTCTTAGCAACTATTGGATCATTGTTGGACAATTTAATTCTATCCATCT
The DNA here is from genome assembly GCA_963840085.1 of uncultured Nitrososphaerales archaeon. Taxonomy (GTDB): domain Archaea; phylum Thermoproteota; class Nitrososphaeria; order Nitrososphaerales; family Nitrososphaeraceae; genus TH1177. The sequence continues at coordinate 13,546 of CAWIYT010000227.1, read as the reverse complement.
ATCATTGATTGTTCTTCTTGCAAATTCCGTTCTGGTATAGATACAGCTTCTGTTCCCATGTTAAGTACTTTTAATTTTTCAATAAGCATATTATAGCATGTGGCTTCTGCTTTTTCAACTAATATGACATATTGGGTTTTAAGATATAAGAGCCTATCCGAAAACACCTCCTCTCTTATATGTTATCCAAGCACAGACAAAATGTAATATTGCAATATAGTTATCTTCCTTCTTTTCCCATCTAATCAATAATCGCCTGAATCGGTTCATCCATGAGTGTGTTCTCTCAACTACCCACATCTTCTTGCTCTATATTTTGGTATCCTTCTTCTCTTCTTTTTGTTACCATTATTGTAGTCTTCTCCTCTCTTGCAAATATGCATGGTATAACCATATTCCTCAAGTAACTCATATACCTCAGGATAGTCATAACCCTTGTCAAGACAGATGTGTTGTTGTTGGGTATTTGTTGTAGATGATGATGATGGTGGTGGTGGTCTGCAAACCACTATACTCTGAAGAGTTGCTTTTGTCATCTTCATATCATGTCTGTTAGCACCATCTACAGTAATTCCAAGAGGAATGCCCTGACCATCTACAAGAAGGCTACATTTGGTACCTGATTTACTTCTGTCTGTGGGATTTGGTCCTGTACTTTTTTCCCCCAAGAGGTGCTTTTGTTATTGCACCATCCATTGATTGCCATTTCCAGTTGATACCAACTTTTTTATCATATATTTTTAGACCGTCAATCCACATACGTTTGAATACGCCATCTTGTCTCCATTCCTGAAACCTGTCATGTACAGTACTGGATGCACCAAGACTTCTTTGTGGTAATGCTTTCCACTGACATCCAGTACGTGTAATGTAGAAGATAGCATTCATTGTCTTTCTATCATCCATTCTTGGACGACCTGTCTTCTTCTTCTTTCTTTTGGGTTTATGTACAAGAAGAGGGAAAATTTGATTCCATAATTCATCTGGTATTTCATAAGATGAATCGATTCCAGAAATTTCAGATATCAAACTAATCTCGTGATATATAGTGTAGAGACACTTAGCTTTGTTGAATAAATCTATTGTACCATAAACTTAAATACTATAAACTACTTTTCGGATAGGCTCTTAATAAAATCAAAGATAAAATAAAATATTTATTAAAGTTTCTTTAATTAATATAAACTAGAAATGATAAAATAAAAGGTAAATTTTTCTTTATCAATCTCTTTTCATATTATACTTACTTCCATATACTATCAATAAGTAATTGATATCTTAATAATATATTATTATATTAAGACATATATAATCTAAAATATATTTTAATTAATATTATAAGGCTATATTTAAAAAACAAATTATTAATTCACAATAGTAAGGATTATTAATGGATAATTGATGACCAATTCTTTTATAAAACAATATTATGATTAGTTGAAGAAAATATTTAGCTATTAATAGTAATTTTTAATAACTGTTAATGTGATTTAATTGGAAAAGCATAATGGGAAAAAGTAGCATATCTATCTAATTTTTATTAACAATTATACTCCTACGATAATAATGTCTTCTAATATTTCTTCTAAAATTGATATATGAAATTCAAATACATTATTAGATTCAAAACTTGATTCTTAAATTGATATATGAATCTCAAATGATTTGTTAGATATGATTCTAAGTTTTTTGAATTCAGATTTAGTCTGATGAATATGTAGTATTGACAAAAACAAAAAACATCACTGGAATGTAATAGATCTAATGTTTCATTATTTTCATGAATTTAAAAACGGTATGAACTGCTATACGAAATGGTAGATGAGCTTGCCAAGAGAATTATATCTATTGGAGAAGACAATTTGAATATTAAAAGAATTTATAGAACAGACCAGACTCCCCGAATATCCTAATTAATATCCAAATAGTGATAAGATGTTAGAAAATCTTTTAACAGATCATGAATCAATAATTAGATTGATTAGAAAAGATATAGAAGATTGAACAGTAGGAAGATATAGTAACAGTCGATTTTCTTACACAAGTAATACAAAAACACGAAAAGATGGTATAGATTCTACAATACTTTATAGAGTTACAAACTCTAATTTCCTTAATCTTTAACTGGAATGTAATTAAGGAATTGAATCTAATTTTTTTAAATAAACTCACAATTACTACTAAATAGTATATTTAATATTTTGGTATATCTAGTATCTGCAATTTTAAAGATTAGTATTATATGAAATTTTTTATGTTGAATATCAAAATAAAGGTATAAGAACGAAAATTAATATATTAACTCTATTTTTTAATCAAACGAGCCACCGAATGGAGAATCAAAGGATCGCAGATCCTCCTCTGGAGTAAGTGGAGATTGATCCTCAAAACGGGAACTGTCGTCTAGAGGAGAATCAAAGGATCGCAGATCCTCCTCTGGAGTAAGTGGAGATTGATCCTCAAAACGGGAACTGTCGTCTAGAGGAGAATCAAAGGATCGCAGATCCTCCTCTGGAGTAAGTGGAGATTGATCCTGAGAGGGAGGAGAATAGGGAAAATCATTATATGGTATATCATAAGGCAAATCATACGGAAGTGAGGGCGATGGTAATGGGTAATATTGAGATTCATATGGAGAAGGAGAGGGATAAAAGATCGTGGAACTTCTATCTGAACCACTATTAAATATAATTACAAATCCTACAATCACTATCAAGACAAACAATATAATTAAAATTTTTTTTTTGGGATTAATCAATATGGATAGATAATCATTAATCACTATTAATCATTATTAATTTTTCCTTTTTGCTATATTTTATTTGGAAAAGAAATAATATAATTAATTCATTTCAAAAGTTTAAATTTGAATTTTTAAAATTCATCCAATTTAATATTTTTAGGCAAAAATTATCATCATAATACTATCGAGACCGATAGAAAAGGATAAATCAAAATAAGATTAGTTTTATAATAATGGGATTTTTAAATAAAATTAAAAGAATTTTAAAAATTGGTAATAATGATAATAATACTAATAACACTATAAGTAATCCTTTTATCGACAGCCAGGCAATCGAATCTTTATCGTTGGCATGTATAAAATTAGATGAAAATTTAGGTTTAAAAAGCACTGGTAGATGTGGAATTTGTGTAAAGAGTATAAATTCTGAATCCTTTAAGCAGATGAAAGAGTACGTTGATAATTTATTAAAAGTTGTAATAGATAAGAAAAATATTAACTTCGATATAACATTCAATTCTATAATAGATAATTATGGTTATCTATGGTTTATTATCAAAGGAAAAACAATAGAGGACATAGTGGCTGTGATAAATGCTATAGGAGATAGTATTCATGAAAAAGGTTTTTCACGACAATTATTAGCTAATATATTTGAATTTTCAAGTGGCTATAGCGGAAACAATAATGGTCACATACAAAATAACCAATACTTGATATATAATTATAAAATTGATAAATTTTATCCCTTTGTTCCCATAATTTCTGCTTCAACTAACAATAGACAAAGAAATCATGATCAAGAAATAAAGATAATGAAAGAAGTATCTGACACAATAAAAATAGAAGAAAAACTTTCTTTATGGTATCCTATTTGGAATATCCCTTTTTAAAAAATAAGATATGAAACTAAATCATCTGAAATTATTCCTTCCTCTTTAAAATTTTTTTTGCTTCTTCAATAGAAAGATGAGTTTTTCTTGTTTTAATTTTAATTTTTCTTATCAATTCTTATTGTCTATTGCTACTCCTATTACCATATTAGGGAGAAAATTATTTTATAAAAGCAATTCTAAAAAATGAAGTTGTTAGAACAGAATAGAGCAATAAAAAACAATCTTTATATAAATTATCATCCTTCAAATTATAATGACTGATGTTGCAAAAGTAATAGAAATTGTAGGAAGTTCTACTCAAGGATGGGAAGATGCAGTTCAAGTTGCTCTAGATGAAGCAAGCAAAACAATACATGGAATTACAGGCTTGGAAGTAATTGATATGACTGGTAAAGTAGATCCCTCATCTGGACAAATCGAAAGCTATAGGGCTACTGTCAAAATCGCTTTTGGGGTAGAACATTCTTAAGTTTTAGCAAGTTTCACCATCTTCTTCCTTTTTTTAATTTTTCCTAACTATAATTATAGTGAACTATTTAATAGTAATTCTAATTTTAGTATCTCTTATCTATTTTCATAGTTGATTTTTATGCATTTATTATTTATCGAATTCAATAACATCTGTTATATTTTATTTCATTTCACTAAAAAAAGTGCTAGTATGAGCGATTAAAGTAAAATCGTCCTAAAATAACAATATTATTTTATTAACTGATGATACCATACAAAATTTATCTATCTATTTATTAAAGAATTGTTATCTCTCTACTCAACTATTTTCAAAAATACTTGTTCTTGTAGATAGATCAGAACCTTCATTCCATGCAGCTCACATCGCCAGTAACATTGCTAATAAATTTAATTCAGAAATAACTTATGTATGTGGTAGTTTCGTTTTCTCACTATGAATATATTAAGCTATTTGGCCTTATCACACCTAAACAAATTTATATAATTATTCAAAATGCAAAAGAAGATAAAGACTGATTTAAGGGAATAGAAATACAGTTAGTATAAAAGTGAAAATAAGGTTTCTAGTGAAATCTTTTAACTAGAATATCTGTCTACGGGAAATAATACACAATATGCTGAAAAAGATAGATCTGATAGTAATATATACAAAGATCAGACCTTAATTATTATTGGCTAGTACAGCATTCGGTGTGGTAACATATGCACATTATCCAGTTAATTACAAAATGAAAAGATTCTTAATATCTCTTAAGAATTCTATTCATATAGTATAATCAAAATAAATAGAGTAGATTTCTAACTTCAATATGAATCTGTATCCTTTTTAATAATATAATTAAATGACAACTTGATTTTCTAATTATATATTGTTACAAAGAGAAATTGTCGTAAATTATGTATTTTAACAGTTAGTAAGATAAATATATACATATACTTGTTTTTAAGATTTTAATTTATTTTTTAAATAATATCTGTATAATAAGTAACCTCCTCCAATTACAACAACTAGTATAACTAATTGAGTTAAAAATTTTAAAAGTATTATTCCAACAATTATTAATAATATAATTATAAGAACATTCATAATAAAAGATTTATTCATAATAGAATAACATCTTATATTATACTATTTATTATACTTTGCTTTTAATTTTTTAATATGTATATGTTACTTTTAATATATAATCCCATAGATAAAGTATAATTGAATCAAACTTTTAATTAAACATATTTTTAAAAAAGGATAAATATAAATCTAATCATCTGAAATTATTCCTTTCTCTTTAAAAATTTTTTTTGCTTCTTCAATAGAAAGATCTGAATCTGGAACTATAACATCAGATTTGACAATTTCTTTATCATCTATAGGTCGACCTTTAGATGTAATTAAATTTTTCATTTCTGTTAATTTGGATTGTAATTCTTTTTGAGCAAGTTTATTGTCACTTTGGCCTAAAGAAATATTTTCAATTAAATCAACTATAGAATTATCAATTTCATTTATTTTGTCTAAAACTTCTGAATTAACCTTGAGTTGACCGTGACCAGATATTCTTATAATAACATCATTTGTATTCATAATACCTCACACTAATTTACCAATACAATAATTAAGTTTTTCCTATTTCTGTTTTTAATTTTGTCAATTCTTGATCAACCGATCTATCTAGAGAAACTTTATCAAGTTCTTGGTCAATATCTGTACTACCGGAAGAATAGGATTGTGTAACGTCGGTTAAAACTCCTGAATCTATCATTTCATCTAATGCAGATGCCTTGGCCTTCATATTTTCTGTCTTTTCTTCAACTCGATTTAGCACCATACCAAGATCATCCATTTCTTCTGATATACCTGTCATATTTTCCTTTATCTTTACTTGTGCTTCAGCAGCTGAATATTGTGCTTTTATCGTTTCTTTACGTGTCTTAAACTCTTCAATTTTACTAGAAAGCCTTCTTTCCGCATTCTCTAATTTTATTTGTTCCTTTTCTATATCTGCAATGTGTCTTTCTAACTCTTTAATTTGCATAATAAGCATATTTTTTCTTTCTAGTGCCACACGGGCTAAATCTTCTCTATTTGATTCTAGTGATCGACGAGCTTGTTGCTCTAAAGTATCAATGTTAGTACTAAGTTTTGCTTTTTGCATTTCAAGTCGTTTTTTTGAAGTTACAACTTGTGTTATATCTCGTCTTAATTTATTTATTAATTCATGTTGTTTTTCAAAAGAATAATTTAGCATCTCATTAGGGTCTTCAAATCTGTCAGCAACAGAATGAGCCTTTGCTTTGAATATTGAATAAAAACGATCTAATAATCCCAAATTATTAATAATGTAAGTATATCAAATATTTAAGGTTAGTTATAAGATATCTAAGACAATGCTTTTTCACTTTGAGATGCCAAATATAATAATTGAACATATAGTTTATCAAACTAAAAAATAGTTAGTTTCATTATTATTAGACTATACTTTCATTATTATTCTTTAATAACTATAACAATATTAGTACTTATGATTATAGTAAAATTAAGAAATTAATTGTAGGTAATTGATGATCTTTTTATTAGATCAAGTCTTTATTAAAGTAATAGGTTCGAACAAAAATACAAATAACAATTTATATAATTATCACAATATATAATTTAAAATAATCTATAAAATTTGATCAACTTATTTGACTAGTAATAAAATCTAATTATATGCACAATTACAACGCAAAAAAGTAAAATAAGGAGAACAATTTTTTATCTACGTTGGTTTTCCTTCACTGTTGGTATATTCACCGAAATTTAAGAACAAAACCTGTCCTGTCGTATCAAATTTATTCTCGGCGTATGCATTTTCTATTTCAGACATATTCAATGCTCTATTCCATAATCTTACTTCATCAACATCTCCTGTAAAGAATTTATCTTCATTCAACGAGTTTGCTCCTATTCTTAATGGTTGAGTTCCAGTATTATCTGGTGTTTCTTTAATAAATAACTTATTTCCTATAGGTTTTCCATCAACAAATAAGAATAATGCAAATCCATTAAATGTTAAAGCTCCATAATGCCAATTTCCATCATTATATTTTTCTCTTGATTTAATAAGGAAATCTTCTCCTGCAGAGGTCTCAAAACCACCGGTTAAACCATTCTCTTCATTAGTCCAAAGTCCATAATTCAAATTCATTCCTGCTTCATCTATATTCATTCCCCCTTTGTTCACAATAAAACCAGGTTCAGTATTATTCTGAGTAGTCCTAAACCAAGCAGCTAAAGTAAATTCAGTGAGATTCAAATTACCATTATCAGAAATTCCGTGGAACTTTGAATCATTCAATGTTAAAAAAGGTTCATATTTATATTTTGTAGCATTTGCTGATTGTGCATCAGCTTTAAAGTCATCGACAGGAAAAAAAGAGACGGCAATGATAGTAAATAAAATTGATGTAGTAGCTAATGCTAATAATTTTTTACTATTGTTTTGCATGATTAGAGAGAGCATAAAAAGTATAAATAGATGACCATGAATTTTTCAGATTCTTATCACATAGAGAAATAATATAAAATAATTATAACATATAATTATAACATATAATTATAATATCTAATTTGTTATTAAATATAATTTTAAACCAAAAATTTTTCTTTATAACTAAATACAAGTTAAAAGAAAGTTAAAGTAACAGAAAACGTGAATCTTTCAATTAATAATCTTATTGAATGTTAATGCTATCAAGCTTTTGATAATTACTAATAATATATCAACATAAGATTTTAAATTACTTGAAAATTATAATAATATTAATTTTTTTGAATATTCAAATTTGGAAAAATTCTTTATCTTTATTTTTCTATCAATATTTTAGAAAATACAAATAAATTTTATTGACTATATAAAAGTAATAAATACTACAAAAAGAAATTTTAGGTATTGTTATTGTTATTATTTAATGATGTTAGTTGTCAATGTACTTTGTATTACACTTTTTAAGGTCTGAGTTACAACCGGAAGAATCCTTTGATCATTTATTTGTGGTATTATATAATCATATTTGAGATGTTTGCTTTCTACTAAATCTGCAATAGCATATGCGACATTGACCGACAACTGATCATCCAACACTTTAACTCGCAGGTCTAATAAAGATCTGATTACTGATGGAAAAACCATAGCATTGTTAACTTGGTTAGGAAAATCAGATCTGCCGGTGGCAACAATTTTTGCACCAGCATCCAAAGCATCTTGAGGCAATATTTCAGGATCAGGATTACTTAATGCAAAAATTATTGGATCTACATTCATAGAAGTGATCATTTTATCACTTAAAATGTTACCCTTTCCAGAAACACCTATAAAAACATCAGATCCTTTCATTACTAAATCTAAAGAACCCTCAATTTGTGCAGGATTAGATTTAGAAGCTATTTCAGATTTGAATGGATTATTCATTAAATCTCTTCGTCCTTTATAAATCGCACCACTGCTATCAACTACTATTATATTTTTACAGCCTGCAGAAGTAAGAATGTTAGTTATTCCATATCCTGCTGAGCCTGAACCTAAAATTACAACTTTAATTTTTCCTAATTGTTTTTTTATGAGTTTAAGAGAATTTATCAATGCAGATAATGTGATTATAGCAGTTCCGTGTTGATCATCATGAAATACAGGTAAAGAAATTTCTTCTTTCAGTCTTTCTACAATTTCTAAAACTTTAGGTGATTCTATATCTTCTATATTGATAGCGCCAAATAAAGGTTGGATATATTTTACAAAATTTATTATCTCTTCTTTATTTTGAGTCGCAATACAGAGGGGAATAGCATTTATACCACCTAAAATCTTGAAGAGAACTGACTTTCCTTCCATCACCGGAAGAGCGGCATCAGGACCAATATTACCAAGACCTAGTACTCGAAATCCATCACATACAATTGCGACATTATTCCATTTGGAAGTAAAATCATAAGCTAACTCTTTATTTTTGCCGATTTCCGATGCCACATATGCAACACCAGGAGTATAGATTAAATTTATTAAGCTGTTTTCTTTTGCAAAAATATTTTCAACAGGAACACGATTTTGAATTTCAATTTTACCTTTCAGCATTCTATGGATATTAATAGAATCATCTTTTAGAGTCAATAAGAACAATATTCAAAAAAATACTATAATAATTCTTCTAATGTTAAATTATTAGCATGACAAAAAAATAATTTTTACATACTACAAAGACCTTAAATAGAGTTACAATACTAAAATGTATACCTAAGATAACCTATCATACGAGAGACTATGCTAAACAAATATTTTAGACAATTTTATTTTACAATAAGAGAATAGATAAAACCATAGCCCTCTATCATCACTAGGAGCATAAATGTATGTAGAAGGCTATGGTATTTATTGATTTGGGATTGCCTTATAAGATTGGTTTAGATTGATTGGTATAGAAAAACATTATATATGCTATATAATACTGGAAGAGAAATTAATGGTCATAGCCTAAAATAGGAAAGAATGACAAATATAAGAAGGCTATGGATGGCGGTCATGGCGTGAATATATGGAATTCAGGTTATTATTACAAATTAATTATTCATAATAGAATACTTAGAATTTGATGTAATTTAATGGTCATAGCCAGACTAGTAGACTATGACGTGAATGTCCTATTTCTCTTGCTTCTTGTTTAAGAATATTATTTCAATCGATATCATTAGAATTCAATACTCTATATTATAGTTATTTAATAGTTCTATAAAATGATCTGAACAAAACCGATAGGGTTTATAGTATTAGAAGTTCAGTCTATGACTTCTTATGGTTTGTTTATTGATTTTCCTATATTATTTTAATGTATGAATTGATCTTGGTAGAATTATAGTTGTTTATAACTTTTAAAGTAAATATATAGTAATATAAGAAAATTGTGTTTAGTTTACCAAATAATTTTTTCTATTCTTGATACTGCATTATATTCAATAAATTTTAATTTGAGGTATATAGAATTTGATTAATGATTTTTCTTACTTTTTCTTTGTGATACTTATTGATCTTTTTCCGAATCTAAACATGCAGATAATTCTTTTGGGTTTACCATTTTTGATAATATTGTCTTGCTGGATTTACTTGCTTGTTAATTCAATTAGATCTTATAATATCTTTAAACCAACCTCAATTAAAAGAACTTTAGTAAATACTAGCAATTACAAGAGTAAAGGTATCTTTCCATACGTATCTGTAATAGTACCTGCAAGAAATGAACAAGAGAATATTGAAAGATGTCTTCTATCCCTAATGGAACAGAATTATCCTAACTTTGAGATAATTGTAGTAGATGATAATTCAACAGATAATATACTGACTAACTAAATTTCGTATATTTTAGAAATATGAAATACTCGCTTTTTAAGCATTATATACATCTTTTAATATAAAGAATTTGTATGTGAATTTTTGTTAGCCAGTATACATTAATTAAAATGAAAAAAGTACAACAAAATTATTATCATCAAAAATAAAAAAAGTATACTATACTCAAAATTGTAGAATTAAAAGATAAACCTGAAGATTGGACTGGTAAGACATGGGCGTCAGAACAAGGTTATCTCAAAAGTACAGGTAATATTTTACTGTTTACTGATGCAGATACTATTTATAAAAAAAATGTAATTTCCAATGTAATTTCTTATATGATATCAAAAAAACTAGATGTTATAACTGGTTATCCATTTATTGAACTAAGAGATTTTTGGTCAAAGATATCAATGCCATTATGGAAACTTATGTCTATTACACTTGGTAAAGATGATTCTCAAGTAAACGATCCAAAATCAAAAGTTGCCTATCTCATGGGATGTTTTTTTATGATCAAAAGAGATGTATTTGAAAATATTGGTACATTTAAATCGGTTAAAAATGCAATTCAGGAAGATGAAGCACTAGGAATAAGAATTAAACAATCAGGTTATAAATTAAGAATAATATCAATGAGTAATTTAATACATGCATTATGGTCTCGCGATCTTTCTACTTTGTGGCATGGAATTGGAAGAACTCTTGCTCCAATGATACTTAAGGAAAAGAGAAATGTAATAATAAATTTTTTGGCAATATTTTTTATGACTACTTTACCATTCCTAATTCTCATTTCTTTTTTTACTATTATAGGATTTTATCATCATGAATTATCATCTATTACTGATAAAAATAATTGTAATTACTCTTATTGTGAACTATTAATTTTGAATCTGATTATTTTTATAATTGGTATTTTTGGTGTAGCACTAAATTCAATTAAGATGTACAAAATTTCACCTTTATATGCACTACTTTATCCTATAGGATTTCTTTTTTTAGTTATTGCATATCTTTCAAGTATTATTCCATTATTATTATCTATTCGTAAGAAATCTGCCATAAAAACAATAGAATGGAAAGGAAGAGTATACACCTATAAAAGAGTAGGAGGCTTTATGACCTAAATGTATTGTAATATAATAAATTTATAATATTAAAAAATTGGATACAAAATATTATTAAAAATCATAGCCTTCTTTAGAAAGCAAATCAATTACAAATATTTAGAAGACCGTATAATAATTTTATATAATTTTATTATCATAGCCCAGTCAATTGCAGATGACCTCGATTTCTACAATTGACTATGACCAACAGGCTATGATAACTTTTGAGTCCATTTCTTTCTTTGCCTATTTGTTATAAAATAATAGATGTCATATTAGATCTATTGCGTAATTAGTAACCATGTAAAATATTACATATCTGATCTAAGATAAAAGAGAATAATGTTATTAAATTTATAAAATTTACAAAAATTAATTTAATTTTCAGAATATTTTGATTCCTTCCTAATTACGCAAAAGATCTATTATATAAAAATTTGATGCAAAAGTTTTACCAAAAAATCATTAATGAGTAAATCATTATTATAAAAAATATTATTAATAAAAAACAGTTTAATATTTAAAAAGATAAAGTTGAATTACTTTGCTAAATCTTGTAGTTTTTTCCCAATATTTTTAGCGACTTCTTTTGCAACCTCAGTAGTAATATTTGTTCCCACACTCTTTGCTCCTTTGCTAATGTTAGTTACAACATCACTAACTTTTTGTTGTATTGCTTCACCTGTTTGATTGGTTGATTGACCTGCATTCTGCTGCATAGTTTGATTTGTTCTTTCTTCAGATTGTGCGAATGCGGAAACATTGGTGAATGCGGAGATTGAAAGTATTGTTGAAACAATAAATATTGCTGTTGCTGCTGGCAATACCATAAATATTTTATTGTATAGCATTTTTTTCATTCTTTTTACATTCTAACTTTATATAAAAATATTTATTGTAATGGTACTAGTAGAAAATCTCTTAAAACTATTTGGTAATTATCTAAAACTTAAAATAGATGCAATCAAAATTTAATATTAACAAAAATTATTACATAAAAAAATTAATTTTTTTATGAAAGAATTAATTAATCCCTTTTGTATTGTTTTGCTTCTTCTTCAGTTACTGTAAAAAAGACAGTACTACCATCAAAATGGTGTACTAAATTTTTAGGAATATAGAATACATCTTTGTCTACATGTACCTTTTTGTGTTACTATGAATTCGCCTGTAACTTCTTGAACTTCTCCCAGGTCAGCATCTCCTAGTCCTCTTGCTTCTTTTTTGATAATTTCTTCAGGATTAAATGCTGTAGATTCACTTCCACTAGTTTGATCTTGAGACATTCCTATGTTCCCACCTTGTAAACTACTATTTTCGCCTTGTGCTAACACATTTTTAAATACTGTTGGTATTCCTGTTGCTGCTGCTGCAATTAAAGCAAATGCAAGAATAGATGAAATTGCTATTGTTGAATAGATTCTTGATTCCATATCAATTTTAGTTAAATATAATATATAATAATTGAAACAAGCAATATAAAAAAAATCAATAATTTTATTGTCATAGCCCAGTCAATTGTAGTAGAGATATATGTAACCTAAAAACAATTTATAGCCTGGCTGTCACATAGTGAGGCGAAATTCTGTGCTGTCTAGAGTTTTTTGATACCTAACCTTCTATACTAAATTATTTAAAACTTGAAGAACAAAGTTAATCAATTAATCAATCAATCAAGCAATTGATTAATTAAAAAAATAGATCAATTTGTAAATCTTATTTATATTTACTTTATATATCTATATTGTCTAAGAACTTAATGGGGTTCTGTCTGGAGTTCTTTTGACTGAAAAACCAGACTGGAGGACATGTATATAGTGATAATATATACTTGAGCCTCAATGAACCTCCTCTTCTTTTGTTGTTTTTGTTGTTGTTGTTCTTTAACTGCTTTAAGCATAGTATTACATAAGCAAATTTTTCAAAAAAGAAAAAAGGATACAAATCATACTTAAATAGATTTTTTAC
>CAWIYT010000226.1:0-4174 GCA_963840085.1 uncultured Nitrososphaerales archaeon | reverse complement strand
GAAATATATAACTCATCAACTACATGATCTGATTTTGTAATTCAAAAAAGTAAAATAATTAACCAAATACAAATATATTTAGAAAATAAAAGAAAAAGGAATTTAAGCAGTCAAAATAATCGGTTTTTCTTCTATTTTTTCTTTTTTAGATATTTCATCTTTCTTCGCTGATTTCTTATATTCTAGTTCGATTTCCTCGAACCATTCATAGTCACAACACATTATATTGTATTTGAACTTAATTTCTTTTAAAGTTTTCAATTCTAGGAAAACATTAGATATACGATGAATTCTTAACAAGTCTCTTTTTTTTAAATTAATATACTTTCTCTGGTACCTCTTTACCTTAATCTATAAATGCAATATATTATTTTAGACAGATTTAAAAAGATTATCTGAGTGGATTATGGCGCTGCGCCCAGTCAATTATTGAACCATCATAGACTCTTACATTATGGAAACCAGCCTGCTTTAATTGCAAGTATTTATGAGAAGCTCTAGCACCAGAATGACAATAGCATATAACCTCCTTGTCATTAGTGATTCCATTATGCTCAAAATCCTTTTGTAATTCTTCTTTACTTTTGAGCATAGTAATACCATTAGTATCTAGTCCCTCTTCCCAACTATGTAATATAGAACCTGGAATTCTAGCCTGCATGTGTTCCTGCGGCGTTCTTGAATCAACAATTATGGTATTGATATCATTTTGTTTTGCTTTAATCATCTCTGCATCTGCTCTGATTGTAGAATTTGCCTTAGATATGAATTGAGCACGATTAATAGGTGGAATAGCACGGGTAATTGGCAACCCTGCTTTCTGCCATGTAGTGAATCCAATATTTAAGAGCCTGGTATTAGAATGACCATGGTACATCAAAGTCCAGACTATTCTTGCTGCTGAAGGATCCTTATATTCACCATAAACTACAACTATTTTAGAGTCATCAATACCAAGATCACCAAAAATCTTTTCCGCAGTTGGACTATCTATTACCAAGTTTGCCCCGTTATTAGCAAGTGAAATTATACGTTCAAGTCCAAGGACTCTTGCATTTTTCATGTGTCCAAATCTATATTGAAAATTTCCTCGACCATCTATTACTACCATATCAGGATCGTCTAGGTGTGCTACGAGCCATTTACTATCTACAGTTACTAGCATATTATCTAGTATTGTATTATCCGACCACATGTATTACACCTCTTTTATATACTTGTGTTGGTGTGATGTAGTTCAGTGACATACGTACTCTTTCGTTATTATAGTATTTAATACCTATTTTGCATAATTAGAAAGCTTACAGCTATATTTCTTATTTCTATAATAATTTCTCATAAATTTGCTAAATTATGGAAAGTTGTCAAGAAAACCTCTATATTTAGATCATTTACAGGATAAAAAATTGAAATAAGAATGCAAAAGTAAGGATGATAGGTAATAGTGATTTATTCAAAAGTTACTGGTCCCACTTTATAGAAGGGTTCAAATCCCATAGAACCCTTTTCATAAGAATATTTACAGATTATTTTGATTGTTTTCTTTCTATTTCCTGGATTCTTTCAGTTAAAAATAGTAATTGATCAGATAGATGAGCTAATGCATCTTCTTTTACCTTGTCATTCTTTTTAAGTTCCTGTATTTGTTCTTCTTTTTCTTGTAGTTTCGCTTTTATAATATATTCATTATCTTTACTGTTTTCTTTTAGTTCGCTAATTTGTTTTTCAAGAATTTTTTGATTATTATTTACACTGAGTAACTCAATTGCTTTTAAATAATCCACTAAAACTTCTTTTTCTGTTGGTTTGTAATATGAACCAGATAATCCGATGTCATGGCCTAATGTAAGCTCAACATTTAATGGACGCATAACTTGCTCTGTCCTAGTTTTATAGAACTTACGGAACCCGTGAGCTGCTTTATACTCATGTCTTTTTTCTCCTTTTTTAAGAGTTTTTCTTAATCCTTGAGACCATAAACCTCTTTCTAAGATTCTCTTTATAGCGTAGCTGTTTAACTTTTTAGGACATGTTGCTAATCCCCATTTAGCTCCATAGTTTACATTAGTCGTTTGCCAGATGTCTCTCATTAACCAAGATTCTGCAGTAATTTTCTCACCGTATTCCTCCCTAAATTTTATCCAATCTAATAAAGAACTATAGGCTTCTGGCGTAATAAAAGAATAATATTCGTCAGGTTCGCCAGCATACACATTTATCTTTGCTGCTAAAACTTCTTTTTCATCTTTTATAGGAACTATATGTTTCCATTTTAGATGATCCCAAGCACCCAATCTAATTCCAGATGAAATCATAGTATAAACAATTGGTTTGATTCTTCTATCTGGATATTCTAACAATTTTTTAATTTCCTCTGTAGTATGAGCTCTATCATTTGCAGATTGTCTTGCATTTGGCAATCCTCTTGTAATCTTCTTCCATGGAATAGAAATATCAGCCATTTCGCAAAATACTTTTAATGATTTAACAAAATTCTTTAGTGTTCCTGATGTGATCTCTTTGTTTTCAACTCTCTCTTTTTGGTACTGTAAAAAACTTATTATCTGACTTAATGCCCAATTTGTATTATTTTTTGCTTTTTCTCCAAATTTATTGCACTTAGATTCTATGTTTTTATCAGTTATTTCAAATTCAATAAAGTCAAAAAACTTCTTCAGTCTTCTTTCATAATACCTTCGGGTAATCTCTGTTTTTATGGCATACTTGAACATTAGATAAGGAGTTAATTCTTTATTGTGTCCTTCTTTTGAAATTATTTCAGTAAGAACATCATTAACTGGCATTATTTATAAATTATATAGCGATGGGTCTAAATAAAGGCACAGGTTTGTAATGGGGCCAGTGGGATTGGAATCCTCGGTTCGTATCCCACAAATAAAAAACACAACATTTAAAATTCAGAAAGAGCAATATGGCTATAACAAAGACACAATGAGAGATCTATATCATAGAAAAGATAGATTAAATTATTGGATAAAAAGAATTAGTTCAGATCTTGAAGAACCAGATAAATCAGATGTTCTGCAATTAGTAGAACATATGCAGGAAAGAGAAAGAGCAATTCTATGGATAATTAGATGCATAACTGCACTTTTATCAATGAGAAAACAATTAAAGAAACCATTTAGAGAAACTACAAAATCTGATATCAAAGAATTATTATCATGGATGGATGAAAAAAATTACAAAGCATCAACTCATGAAAAATACAGACAAGTCTTAAAGCTATTCTATAAAACTGTTTATGGAAATAATGAATATTATCCTGATTGTGTAAAATGGTTTTCGGTTAAAGTTGGAAAAGAAAAAGCTAGTAAAGATCCCACTATGGAAATCTCTGAATATCTAGATGAAAATGAGATACAAAAATTAATATGGAATTGACCCCCATACTGGAACTCATCATATGACAATCAAAAACAATACTGTTTATGATAATGGTTATTCAGGCATTATATGTTCACTTGATTGTTACAATATCATAATTGAAGATAATGAAGTATACAACAATGGTAACATAGGAAAGGGAAGAGGTATTGCATTTAGTATTAATATGTATGATTCAGTTGTACAAAATAACTATGTTCATCACCAAAACCAATGCATAGGTATAAGTGGTGTATCACATGACAATAAAGTCTACAACAATAAAGTTTCAGATTGCAAAATTGGAATTGATATAAGTGAAAAATCTTCTAACAACAATATATACAATAATACCGTCATGAATTCTATAGACGGTATAGTTGTCAAGATGGGTGCATCTGATAATACATTTCATTTTAATAAAATAATAAATTCTACAGAATCGGGAATATTAAATGTTAAAGGAGATCCAGGTACAGTTGGCAATACATTTGAGAACAACAAACTAATTAATTCTATAGTTAATATTGGTACTACTTCTACTATAGCAGTAGATGATGAGGATGAGTCAGATTAGTTATAGTTAAGAAGATTAAGAATAAAATAAAAAATCATAATTTCCTATAGTTCAAAAGTTGAGGATTTATTCTCTATTTTCATTCTAATACGTTACATCTTTTTTATTTCATTTTTTATATGTTGAATAGATTTTTGAATCCAAATTAAATTCTGATTGTTATTGTCTTTGTAGCCACCATATGTTCTTCATTTTTTATGGTATTATATA
>CAWIYT010000225.1:0-5391 GCA_963840085.1 uncultured Nitrososphaerales archaeon | reverse complement strand
AATATATAGAATAAAGTCATCTATCAAAGAATTATATGATCCTATACAAAGCAAGAAATACTTTTTGTTATTTGATAAAGGTTTATTTATTATCAGGAATCAAAAATAATGTTCTATTACTATATATTACAATTATGTTCTTGTTAATATTTCAGCAATCTTTATGAATTAAAAATATAAGTTTTAGGTAAATGTTGAAAATTAGGTTTCCCAGTGATTACAATCACAATGATTATAGCTGGAATGGTTTATTAGTAGATTGTACTGGATTGACTTTAAAAGACAAGCTTTTATTTTTTATCTTAAAGATGTATTATAGGGGTTTAAGGCTTAAAGCTCGAAGTTTAAGGAAAGCTCGTCGTGCTTTAGGAGATAAAAACAGACAAAACTTACCTTCACCTTCTAAAGTATATTTTTTGGATTTAATGGCAAAATTTGTAGGTCAAGGACAGTATGATAGTATGTGAAGTACCTAAATATGGTTATAAATCCTATTGTCGTACCTGGAGTAATTTTAATGATTTAGGTGTAATGACAGTACATGAAAATGATATACTTCAACTCTTTCGTCCTATCAAAGGAGATGTGGTAGTAGATGTAGGTGCTTCTTTAGGTCGTTATACGTTGACAAGCTCAAATCTAGTTGGTAAGAGTGGGAAAGTTGTTGCTATAGAAGGAGACCCTTCTCATTATGAAATGTTAGATAAAAATCTCAAACTAAATAAAGTATCTAATGTTACTGCTATAAATTGCATGGTTGGTTCAAAAGACATGCATATCACTCATCAAGAATTTTTAGATATGTATATCACTTATCAAGACTTTTTAGAGAAAGGTGGAACTGATAAACCTCAATTTGGTAATACTATAATTCATGTTAATTCATTAGATGACCTTCTAATAAAACAACATGGAATTAGTGAAGTTAATTGGATAAAAATAGACGTAGAAGGAGCAGAACTTGATGTTTTAAAAGGCGCACATAATATATTGTCCAATAGTAAGAGAATAAATCTTCTGATAGAAATTCATGGTGTAAATAAGCTTTATAAACCGATAGTTGAAATACTTGATTCACATAATTTTAAAATTATTTTTGAGAAGGATATACAAGGCTACAGAATTGGAGACAGGATTGGAGCAAAGCACATAATAGCTGAAAAATTCGATAAATGAATAAAGATTCCTAGATAAAGTATAATAGTTCGTTTCTATCTAAAATCGATATAATAAGATAATTGTTTAATAATAGAGTTAATCCTTTAGAGTTTGAAAAATTAAAAAAAATTTAGAATTATATAAAATAACTAATACAGTATGTCTAAATTAGACTGTTTTTTCAGAAAAAACAAAGTTAAAACTTTTTTTCGAACAGAAGAATTAAAAAATTACTAATCTACTGCCGTAATTTCTAATAAATCAATAAATTCAGAAAAACACCTAGAGGTAAAATCTGATACTTTAGATAACATATAAAAATAACATAAAACAAGAAAGTAGAAATTGGATAAAATTGATGTAGAAGGCGCAGAATATGAAGTTTTAAAAGGGACTACCAATATATTGTCTAAAAATAAAGATATTGTACTTTTAATAGAAATTCATAACCTTACCACAAATAACACTACTTTATATGAGCCAATAAAAGAATTTCTTAATTCATACAATTTCAAAATAGAATATGAAAATGTAGTAGATACTGGAGAAAGACATATCATTGCCCGTAAACAACAATAAATAATGATCTGAATATATATTATCTATAGAACTTTTATTTTATTTTAGAATTATTATCATATTGTTATCTCCTTGAAGTATTTCTATATAATTCAATAGCTCAAAAATTTGATAGATGAATCAAGATTCAAGTGTAATAGTTTATTATTATCCTACAGTAATATAATAATTGTTTTATAATAGTAATAATAATAGATTGTAAAAACTAGAAAGTAGTAGTAATCTTCAGAATAGAAATAAAAGTATTGAGGCTATTTATCATTATTCCTAATCGGGTAATATTATAACTAATATAATCATATTTGTCTTTATATTAAGAAAAAACATTTTTTAGTTATATTTTAATAAGTTAATACACCTAAAAACTCTTAGATCTTACACAACATTCGAGAAAAGCAAGATATTATATAAAATTCACATTTAAAATTTTTCTTACTAATACTTAAACAAGGTAAAATAAGCTTATCCAAAAAAAGAGAACTATGATGTTAACAGAAAAAAGAAAATTTAAAATAAACTTTAAAAATATTAATTTTGTTTTAAATAATCCATCAATATTAAAAACTATTCTTCAAGGTAAAAGTAAAGATGAGATACGAGATGTTAAAAGAAGATTAATAGAGTTACAAGTTGAAAGAGGATACTTACAAGAATCTCAGAAATTTATATCATCTTTAAAAAAGACATCGCCTTACTACACAGGTACAAATTATCAACCAAAGTTAAACAAACTGTGTTATATTGAAGATTGGGATAACAAAGAATTTAAAAATATACTTAAGGAGTTACAAACCACTACTTATGATACCTATATTAATAGAAAAGAGTGGAGGATACCTACAAAACAATCAATCCTAATACTATGCGTAAACCTGGTTTTATTCATAGAAAGGATTGGGAATGGGCTCTTGGAATTATAGCTATGAAAAGATTTAACAAACTAAATGATAAATGTAGAGCTATAGATATTGGTGCAGGAAGAGAAGAAGTCTTATTTTATTTAGCAAATCATTTAAAACATGTTTATGCTACTGATTTATATGATGGAAAGGAATGGCATAATTTTGCGCTATCAGATTTTCCTGAAAATCCAAAAAAATATGCACCATTTCCATACAAAGAAGATGCACTAACAGTATTGAGAATGGATGGAACTAGATTAGAATTTCCTTCCGAGACTTTTGATATAGCATTCTCATTTTCTTCAATAGAACACTTTGGAGGAGAAAATCATGCAGGAGCATTAAAGAGTTTGAAAGAAATGGAAAGAGTATTAAAAAAAGATGGGATTGCTGTAATAGCAACTGAATATATAATAAATGATAAAGACCATCCTGAATTCTTTAATAGAAAGACAATTTATTCAGATTTAATAGATAAATTAGATTCATTGAAACTTGTAGAACCTCTTGACTTGAGAATAACAACAAAGACATTAGATACAGTTATGGATTATCCTGAAGACTGCTATTTGGATAAGATTATGGATTTCAGAGAGACTCATCCATATATTTTATACGAGTTAGAAATATTCTATTTACATCAGTATGCTCGTCTTTCAAAAAAAATGGCATCCACTCATTTTCATTTTTTATCGAGTATTAAGTTTTTAATTTCTTTTTTAAAAGTGACATAATTATTTTGTACATTCTAATTTTATTTATAATTTATTCATTAAAATTATCGACAGATAGTCTACTTCAGTAAAAGATGCTTTATTTCACAATTGGAAGTAATTACGACTTTCAAATATGATATCTTATAACAATCTCAATAATGTTTTAGTTCTTTCAGTTAAAAAAGTAATGCGTACAAATAATAATTAAGAATAATTGATTTTAGACTCATAAATTATCATATCATAACCAGTCATATATTACTACAATTATTTCTCTTATAATTACTAATTAAAAAATTTCATCTTTAAAACAAGTTTACATTATCATTAATTTCAGATTTCAGAACTGATCTGAGTATTGATAATAAAAAGAATAAAATATAGACATTTATTTATTTATTTCTTTATTTGTTTTTAATAAAATGCGAATGAGATTTTATCCAATTTGTTATAAAGAGTTTTAAATTTTTATTATAGTTTTCCATAGAAAAATTTTCAGCATATTGTCTAAGTTGTGATGCTTTATCTAAATTCCATTCTGAGACTGCTCTATCTATACAAACAAGAGCAGAGTCTATATCATTATAACGAAATCTTTCATCTACTATCTTATCTTCCTTTGCTGCTCCTGAATTATGGCTAACTGATATGAGACCAGCACTCATAGCTTCAATTAGAGCTATACCAAAATGTTCTCCTTTGAAACTATGTATTAATATTTTTGATCTTGTGAGAATTTCCATTTTTTGATTTTCTGTTACATTAACATGGAATGTTACATTTTTAGGTGCCTTATTCTTTAAACGATTAAGGTAAGAAATAGTATCTTCTGTAACACCTCCCATTAATTCAAATTTTAGTTGAGGTCTCTCTTTTGCTATTTGAAGGATGGTTTCATATTCTTTTTGTGGTATAAATCTACCTAAAGAACATACAGTCTTAGTATCCTTCTCAATTTTTATTTTGTCTTCAAGTGGAAAAGAGTATTGTGGACATGGAGGATATATAACAGTAGAATCGATATTCCATACTTTTTTTATTGCATTTTTAGTATAATTGCTATTGGTAATAATTGTTGCTTTTTTAATGTAATCAATATTCTTAGAAATGAAAAGATATGGTTGTATGTATAATTTTTTCCATATTTTAGAAGTATAATCTTTTTGTAATAGTGGTAATATTACCAGGTCTGTAGGAAAATGTACATAAACAATTGTTTTTTCTGCCATTGATTTGGGTAATACAGGCAAATTTCCAGTCACTAAAAGGAAATCTGGATTATAGGTTTTTATCAGTTTTTTAAAAAAGAAATATGAAGATACCAGACTTTGATAAATACGAAAACTAGGTAACATTTCATTTCTTCCTATTGCCTTAACAAATCCTTTTATAGAATCCTCTACATCTATAGACATCCTCTCCAAGGTCTTTTCTCTTTTTGGAAATGCTGTTGAGCAAAGAAATAATCTAATTCCTAATTCATCTAATGCTTTAATAGAGTGAAGTCCAACATATTCTCCTCATACGGGAACTTTTTCAGTTCTCTCCGAAGGATTCCATATTATAATGGACTACACCTACACTTAGATCACCGTATTTAGATAATGATCTATTATTAGATGTTGTTAGGTTGATTGTATTATTATTTCTCTTTCTATTAGGGATAGAGGTAATACTCTCCATTTGATATAACAATAATTTTTTAATTTATTATTCATTTCATTTAATTCTATCATTACTAACTTATATGGAAATTTATTTTAAACATTTTATAGAAGATTATTAATTTGAACATAACAAAATTCATAAATGAATTTTATAGACAACAAAAAATAAAATAGAAACTACTCATTTTGGTCTATTATTGCAAATTTATGTGTTCTATTTTTCATTGTTTTCCATTAAAAAATAAAAAAATTAGGAGTAAGAATCTTCTTGTATTATTGTAGTAGTAGTAGTAGTAATTATTCTAAAGTATATCTAAATAACTCAAAAATATATTTAGCTTTTATTATTTAGAAACTTAATCGGAGATA
>CAWIYT010000224.1:0-3365 GCA_963840085.1 uncultured Nitrososphaerales archaeon | reverse complement strand
TCAGTATAGATATCTTTTATTTAGTTTATTTTTAATTTGAGTTGGAATGTTATATTTTCTTATAAAATCAAGAAAAAAATTTGTGATTCGCCAATATTTTAGTAGTAAAGTCAAAAGTCAAATTTTAAAAAACAAAATTACAAATGTGCTACTTGTAAAAAGTTTTTAAGTGATATGACTTTGACCATAAAGATAATGATCGGTCTAATAATTCCTACAGTAATTGTCAAGCTTTATGTCCAATATGCCATGCAATAAAGACAAGAAAAATAAAAAAATAAATTTGAATTATAATAATAAATGAAAATTCATTATAATATTACAACTAAATATCAAAATAAACCATAAATTGTTATAAACTATATAATACTGCAATTATCATATGTCTTCAAATTTTTCATCAACACAAAAAATTCCTCAAAGTGCAACAGAGCATAACAAATTAACAAAAGTTACATCAGGATATATGGAAATTGAATGAGTTTAAGGATTCTGATACCCATAAAGGATACTTTTGTTATAACTGTGAATATTTTATAAAACCAAACCATTGTATGATTGTTACAGATGAAGGTCAAGATTTAAACGGTAAGGTATCTGGTAGTATACTTCCATATGCTGTATGTTCAATATGGACACCAAATGAGAAGGAGATAAAATAATAGAAATGTCTGATAAAAGTGTAATTGAAAAAGCAACAGATATTATGGGAAGTGTCACAAAATTTCAAAAACTAAGTAAACTCAAATCAGGTTACTTTGAACGTGAAGAATTTAAAGATTCTAATCTTCATAAAGGTTTTTTCTGTTACAATTGTATTTATTGGATAGACATGACTGGAGGAAAATGTATGATAGTAGATGACAAAGGACCAGATTTATTTGGTAATGTTTCTGATGTAATTGCACCACATGGCTGTTGTAATGGATATGAACCAGATTTTGATGAAATTAACGAGAAAGAAAAGAAGTAATTATAGATGATAATAAAACTTAATTACTATACTGACTAACTAAATTTCGTATATTTTAGAAATATGAAAATACTCGCTTTTTAAGCATTATATACATCTTTTAATATAAAGAATTTGTATGTGAATTTTTGTTAGTCAGTATACATCTTAAATTCAAGAGTATATTTCTAAGGTAGTATATACATTTAATTATATATTAAAGTATATATTGCTAATATTTAATGAATTAATTTATTTTCCAAAGGAAACATAAAGATAATCTTATTATATAATTAGGTAATCTTATACAAGCTATTTAAAAATGTTATAAATTATGAATGTAAAAATAATACTATGATAACTAATCTTGTTATTAAAGATGGTGTCCTCCTGGTTTAATATATTGATAAAAAAAGGAAAAAAATTGCATTAAATATAATAAAAAAATCTTTTAAAATTTAATACTTTTATCTGTGAACTTTTTATATGATTAATTTTTAGATTTTTTTCATTCTTCCAAACTAACTTCTACCGGAGTCGGATGTGAAATAATATCAAATACTGGTGATCTCTTTTGTGCAAGCTGTACCAGTTCTTGTAGTTTTTCTTCTGGAGCATCTGATTTGATTTTAAATGTCACTTTGATCTTTTCATAACCGTTTCTTATATTTTCATCCAATCCAAGAAAGCCATGTAAGTCGAGGTCTCCAGAAAATGATGTTTCCACTTCGTCTATTTTTATTCCCTGTGCTGCAGCATGATAAATAAGACTTGTTGTTAAGCAACCATCAAGTGCTGCAAATACATATTCAACGGGATTTGCACCATGATCTTCTCCTAATAATACTGGTGGTTCATCCTTTTCAAAGACAAAGGGTTCACTTCTTTTGAATGTCTGACATGCACCATAAAAGTCATTAATAGTTGTACGACCATGTGCTCCATCAATCCATTTACCTTTTGCTTTAAAATTAAATTTTGCAATATCAGGTTTTTCCTTAATTATTCCTACTGTCTCAAAGAGTTTTGCTTACATTGACTCCATTTACAATATTTTCTTTTTCGTTCAATTTTATTTTCTTGATTTATCTGATTCATAGAAATGATATCATGATATCATTATATAAAGGTTTAAAGATATCATGATATCAAATTAACAAAATATATATAACTTGAAGATATTTAAAAGAGAAATGACTCATGATTTACTAATTAGAGGATTTGATGATCTAAATCCATTCACAATTATCAGAATTAGCTAAAGAGAAGGGAGTATCTATAAATTCAATTGTAAAAGATGCAGTTGACAAATGGCTTAAGCAACAATCCGATATTCCAAAAAAACATTATCTTTTAATTTATTCTGATGATGATTCCATATTAGGGTTAATAAAGTCTATGGATAGACTTGCAAAAGAGAGTGATTTATTTAGATGTTTTTGTGGTCCTCCTTCTACTATTACTACAAAACTATTATCTAAACTCAATTGGTATGATGGCACAGTAATGCCTTATTATTATGAACCTAAAAATAATAAAGGACAAAATCAAAATCAGCAAATTCAAATTCAAAGTCAAAAAGGTATTATGAGTTACTGTAGCAAGGTTATGGAAAATATAGTAGCAGCAAACAATGCCAATAATAAACAGGTTTGCTGCATTGATTTTCTTATAAATGATATAGCAAAATCTTCATTACAGCAAGCCTTAACAATTGAAAAAGCTTATGATAATAGTAGAATTCCTGGACTTATGTATTGTACATACAAGACTGAAACTTTGCTAAATGCAGAGATAAAAGACCTTGTAGAATTGTTTGAAGGACATGACCAAGTTTTTATATTGAAACAAGACGATGTCTATAAACTTCATATCACAAAGGAAAATATACATAAACTTTTCTTAAATTAATAATTTTTACAAATAATATTTTTTTATATACCTACATTAATACCAATTTATATAAAAAATATTTTACTAGTATGGATATTATGTATTATGAAAAGATAACTGTAGGTCTAGCTTCTAGTAACCTTCAATCTATTGTCAAATATATTCTCAATTGTGAATGTACAATAAAAAATATATGATAATGAATATTCAGTAATAAATAACAACTTACCAAGATATGTAGAGAACATATTTACAAGGAAACACTTTGTTAGTTAAGAGTCATGTGAACAAACACATGAGTTCATCATGTAAACTGTTTCTAGTTATATTGCCATGAGAGTTATTGTAGTTACATGTCCAATCAGATACTGCTTTTCCAATATCAGATTCATTTCTAAATGTAGAATTATTGATTGCTTTTCTCTGTAACCACATCCATCTAACCTCTATAAGGTTCAGGTGGGGAGATATGGTGGTAGGTTGAAATACAAGAACTATTCTTGGATAGTTACGTACTAAG
>CAWIYT010000223.1:0-4475 GCA_963840085.1 uncultured Nitrososphaerales archaeon | reverse complement strand
TAGCACATTTTTTGATAGTTGATCTTGAAAAAGATAAAAAAGAAATTCACTTTCAAATTGCTTTTCTTATGTCCTCTATCAGATTAGTAATTTTTCAATAATGAATTTTTCTGCCTCTTTAAATATCAACCTTATTTTAAATATTAAAATTTGTATCCTAAACAATTTATAATGTATAATTAAAACATTCTATCTGTCTAGAACATAATTTAGCAGATATTTAACCATAATATAATAAATTTAATGATAATTATAAAAAATTTTAATAACATATTTAATTTAAAATTTAATAATATTATGTCACCAAATTGTATTAATGAGAATTCGATTCCTCTAAATCTATATATCTAATAAATCAATTGCTCTTCTTACTATAACTTTTTTGTGAAATATAGTAAGAGCCTATCCCAAAAATAGATAGAAATATAACCGCCTATTTTTATTCTCTTATCTATTTAACATTTGAATAAAAGTAAAAAGTATGTTAGAACAATTATACGCATTCCAGATGATTTTTGGAATGAAATTAAAAATATTTTACCAAATGAGAAACCAGAGAATACAATAGGTCGTCCCATTGTTCCATACAGAAAAGTATTTGATGGTATTATGTTTATCCTTAGAACTGGATGTCAGTGGAAAATGTTACCTAAAGAGTATGGTTCTGGTTCCACATGCCACAGAAGATTTCAGGAATGGAGAGAATCAGATATATTTGATAAATTATGGACAAGATTGCTACAAATATACGATTTAAAGAAAGGAATTAAGTGGAACTGGCAGTCTCTTGACAGCATATCCGTAAAATCACCTTTTTAGGGGGGAGATGACAGGACATAATCCTACTACTGACAGAAGGAGTAAATTAGGAACCAAAAGACATATTTTAACAGATAAAGAAGGCATTCCACTTTCTACTGTTATAACATCTGCAAATACTCGTATGATGTTACTACTGCAATTGAAACCGTTGACAGCATGGTTATCAAAAGACCATCTTCAAAATCAGCAACAAAATATAGAAACAACAACAACGACAACGACAAGAATAAGAATAAGAATAAGAAGAAAAATCAGAATCTAAGTCTTGATAAAGCATATCATTCCAAAGATATAGAACAAGAAATTACCAAGAGAGGATACATTCCACACATACGACATAGAAGAGAAGAAAAGAAACACAACCGGAGACATCCCACAAGAAGATGGGTAGTAGAGAGAGAACAAATTCATGGCATAACAATAGATTCAGGAAATTATTTACAAGGTATGAAAAGAAGGATAAAAACTATCTTGGTCTTGTCCAATTAGCAAACAGCATAATAATTTATAGGAAGATAATTTTGGGATAGGCTCTAAATCTGTGTTCATATTTTTTAATTATTCTTCTATTAAAATAAGAACTATTGCATAATATGAATATTCAAAAGTAGTAGTCTTTATCATATCCGAATCTCTCACTTGACCATCACCATAATTTTTTTCTTGGATTTCTATTTGTTTATCTAATACTTCCATTATTGATACGTCAAAGATATTTCCAACACTGTATTGTTTAGTAAATTCATTTACTTTATCAATTCTGGAACCGTTTTTCCATAGAGATAAAATCTTTTGTGATATTGTTTCATATAATTTTTTATAAAAAAATTATTTCTATTATATTTGCAACGAAAAATATGAACTTTCCTTATTTAATTATACATTTTTATCCAATTCAGATAGAAATGAGTTACTAATAAAGATAAAAATTGATATAATTATAAATTCTATTCAGAAACAATATTCAAATCTGATTATTGGCTTGATCCGTCCATTTGTATCAATTACATTAGATAGAAAATGAGCCTTCTTATCACTTGATCTTCTTCAATTTCGTAATTTCCAAAATTAAATATAGCTCTTTCATTGTTAAGACTTTTGTGTTGATAATCGGATTCTACTGGCTTATTGTATCTCTGGTGCTAGTTGTAATTGGACCATTAATCAATTCATAGAAAGTATAAGTATTACGATATCCATCACAACCATGAGTTACATTTACTGTTTCGACAAAATTGACCTCTGTTGTTATAAATATAATATTATTAATATCATTTTCATCTAGAATTTTAAAAATTGATTTCTTTCCTTAACAAAAGTTTCATTTGTTAATGGTACCACATTATCACAACTACCTGTTTTTGTATGTCCATAAAAAAGGTTAAACACAATTATAGGAACTGGATGAGAGAGAGAGATATCTTCCAAATTAATTTTGATAATAGTAACTTCTTTTAACAAATCAAATTGTTATTTTTTCAAATAATGTTTTATTATTTTCAATAGTATGAGATATATTAAAGACTTTTAGGAATATGCATCAAGTATCCTAACTATGATAATAATCCTAAAAATGATGTTAGTATTTGTAATAAATTAGAATTATTTTTAGAAAAAGTAATGGCAAATGGGATAAAGAGAAATTGGCAGAAGTACAAGCGAAATACTTTTAGAATAAATTTTACATGATTGAAATAATTATGATGAATTATTTTTGTGTAAAAATAATATTTCTTTTCAATTCTACTTTCATTTTATAATCTCTTTAACTCTTCCTACTACATCATTATCAAGAATGACCTTAATTCCATAGGGATGAGTGGATGAAGATGTTAAGATTTTCTTTACTATTCCCTTGGTCAATTTTCCAGTTTTTTGATTTTCTTTTTCAACTATTTTGACGATAGTGCCGGGTTTTATATCTTTTCTCTTTATATCCTTCAATATGCTTTCAATTATATGATATTATTGGATACTTTATATCTATTGTTAATTAATAATAATAAGTTTCAAAGGCTATAATATTTTGTGAGGAAAGATTAATTATTTTATAAATGTATTATAATGGTTATTGAAATATATGTTATATTAACAATAACATTACTTTTGTCAGCTATATTGTTTTTAGCACCTACAACAATCACATCTGCAACAATAAATAATTATTTTAACTACACAGATGAGAATACAATAAAAAATATTTAGAGATAAGTATGAATAAGAAAGAGAAAAGTATGGATACATATGCAAAGGATATGAAGACTATCACTAAGATGTTAAAGATGAATGTGAAGATAAGAATAAAAAATTGGATGATAATAGATGTGAACTAGATAACTGTATCATGATAGAAAAAACAATTTGAAATAGAAGTATGCAATGAAATTAAGTGTGATGATCTTTATCAAGATATGTAAGGCTGCTGGCTAATTTACTGTATCAAGTTTTTTCATATATTAATAAACTTATTCGTAGATGCTCAAAAGAAGATTATTTAACTGATTTTTAACAATTATAGTTTTATAATATTGGTTGAATCATTGGTAAATTTTAATTCGATATCTTTGTATGGAAATTGTTTAATTATCTCTTGTGCTAACTTGTAACTTTCTTCATCGTTTACATCTTCTTTGCTAGAAGAAAATTCAAATACTGTTTTTGTATTTGGCAAATAAACTCTTTTCAAGTTCAAGTCACCATCTCCTTCTTCTCCTTTTTTAAAGATATAACGTTCTCCTCGTTTGGTTATAGGATTCCAACTTCTTAACAATATACCTTGTTTTTCTACATTCTCGTTTGTTATTTTATCATAAACTTTTGTATGCATAAAGAGATGGAAAAAGGTCTCACTTGTATTAAAGAAATATCGTAGAGTATAGTAATTTTTAGAATGGTGAGGAGAAGATGTTGATTTTAATTCCTTTGAATCATAATACCATTTAAAATAGGAATTGGTTTTTTCAATTTGCATAATATTATTTAATGCGTCTAACGAGGATTTCAATTTTGCTATAAAAATATCAGTAAACATTTATTATAACAAAAACTGATTAAATCATAATAAATGATAATCACTAACCCTTCTTACTAGTGTATCTTTAATTTTCTCAGTATTCTAAAAATTCTCCTTTCCTTTATATTAATGTCCAAAATATGACTTTGATTAATTGATTGAAGAAACTCAATTAATTTTAATATCCTTCTATCGTCACAGTAACAATTAAACCAATGAGGATCAAATGGTTAAACTTCAAAATCTTTGTCTATCATATCACAACAATTCAAACCTGATAGAGAAGGTAGTAGTATAGACTAATATAAATACATAAAATTAACAATAAAATAGATTAAATAGATGAGTTCCTCACTTAGACTAATTATCATAATCTAATTTTTCATAAAACTATAACGTAGTAATAATCCGGAGAATGAGTATAATTATATATAAATATTTATTCAGGCAATGTAGATTGAATCCAAAATAATCTTTAAATTTTTATTTATTATAAATTACTAAAACTTATCTCTTAAATCTTAAAACATTCACTAATTAAATAAATTTTACAATTACTTTACAATATTAGAATTTCAAATATACTTTATAAATGCCTCTGTATAGGAACAACTCACTAACAATAAGACTTTTCATAATT
>CAWIYT010000222.1:0-13245 GCA_963840085.1 uncultured Nitrososphaerales archaeon | reverse complement strand
TTGTGCTTGTTGTTATTGTTATTTTCTTCTTTTGTAACTTTATCATCATTAGCTTTATACATGATTGTATCTATATTATGCAATTATATACACTAGTCATACAAATATTTTAATTCATTTGTTGATTTATAGCACAATAATAATACTTTTAAAAAAAAGAAAATTTTTGGTATAGTTGTTTATTTTATTGGGTAGGAAAATAGTCCAAATTTACAGCTACCGTAATAAATTCTAAATCTAAATTTGGTAGTTGTGGTTGTTTTGAATTAGTATTATTATTTAGGTTAAATGCTAAGCTGTAAAGATTTCCTTTTGACGGTGGTTTTATATCATATTTTTTTATTAATTCTTTTAAAAAATCTGCATATTCGTCTAATGTCTTAAAGTAAGCCTTGAAATCTTTAGCTATATTTTTCTTTTGCTTATCTTCTTTTGGCTCAGGAAGCATTTTTTCATTATATTCACCTGTATGCGGATCATAACCATAATTTTTCATAATCTTTTCATAATATTCCAAAGTACCTTGTAAATCTGCTAATTTGTCGTATTCCTTTTTATCATTTAGGAAAACAATATCATAACCGAATTTGTTTAAAATAAATTTGTTATTTAAATCAAAAGATATTTTTGTCTCTTCTCATCATCTTCATATTCGTCCTTTATGTCATTCATCTTTTTCATTGTCACTAGGTAAAAAAGGAATAGATCTAATTTCTTCTTTAGAGATAAATTTCTTAAATCTTTCTGCTCTCCATAAATCTATAGACATAATCAATTCTGTTCTTTCTCGTCTGTAGCATCTCTAAACCATATTGCACAATACTCTTCAAAATCATCTGGAACATCTGCATTTAATCTTATCATATCTAGTATATCTCTAAGATTTAGTGGTATTGTTTTGAATCTTTCTTCATCTATTAATTTTAATGGATAATATTCTTTTATATGTGCTCTTTTCTTTGTACCTCTTCTAAGTATCCATATTTTATAGTAGAATTCTAGTCCTTTTATTACAGGTTCAGTAGATATCCTTATATCAAATTTGGATACTGTACTTCTGAAAATCTTCCTTTTCTTCTTCATCTTTTATTTTGGAAAGATAATAATCTATAGTTTCTTTAGTTACCAAAGATTTGTATTCTAGACGAACCATTACTTTTCGACCTCACTATTACTTTCTTCTTTGTTTGAACTATACTATTATTATTACTACTAATACTACTTTTTTTTATGTTTGCTTCAGCGGTTTCAAATCTCTCTGCATTTATCTCGATTCCAGTAAATAGCCTTCCCTGCCTAAGTGCTGCTATTCCTGTTGTAGCCGAGCCCATAAATGGGTCTAAGACTAAACCAATATTATGAGGAACGAATTTTGAAATATAATACTCGGCCTCTTTACTAGATTGAGCCCATTCATGCAGTGTCTTATCAGGAGGTGTAGACTTTATGAAATCGTGTATATAGGTACCTTCATAAACGCATGGTGCGGTTTCAGATATCTTATCACCCTTTGTAAACCAGAGTAGCCTCTTGCCTCCAACAACTATTCTGCTGTCGTGGTATGCCACAAGTTTTCCAGTATGTTCTACAGAAAATTCCCATCGATATTTCAATCCTTTTGATTCTATTATATTTCCAACTTCAAGTATAGCGTATTGTGGAACATATGTTATCAATGAACCGCCTTCCTTTCAGTACCCTTTGTGCCAGATATCCAAGCTCATCGTAATTGGGTAGATCCTCTCTACTGTATGGGGGGTCAGTGAATATTAGGTCTATTGAATTATCTGGGATTTCTCTACCTTTTTCTTTAAAGTCTCCAAGGAATAATTTACAGTCTTGTGGTAATTGAATTTCTGGTTGTATGGATTTTTTTAATTCTTCCCTTTTCTGCTCGTTTATGAGCTTCTTGTAGGGTTCATCGACATTCTTTTTGGAATCCATCTCATAAACTAGTGATTGATATTTTTCTGGGTTCTGTTCTGCTGCTGTAACGATATCCTCTGCTTTTTTTAGCGTGGTTCTTCCTAGACCTACAAAATTCGCTACGATATCTCTTGTTTTACCCTGTGCCAAATTGGCACTGGGTTGACCAGATAACATTCTTTCCTTTGCTTTCTTTCTTTCGTAAGGTTCTATAGCACGTTTTATTGCAACCATTTCGGAGATAGTCCACTCTTTACGATAATGATTTGCAGAAAATTCACCTAACACTATCTTTTGAAGGTCAACTTTAAAGCATGGAATTTCTTTTTTTCCTAAGGATTCGAAAGCAAGTATTCTTCTTTGTCCATCAATTAGCTCATTATTTTCATTGTTGATAACTATAGGTTGCAATAAACCCAAATTGTTTATGTTATCTGCTAATGCATCAATATCTCCAAATTCCTTTCTATATCTCTCTTTGATTATGATATCTTTTATTGGAATTGTATTTTTTTCTTGTTGTAGTTGTTCTTGTTGATTTGGTTGTTGTTGTTCTTGTTCTTGTTCTGATAAAGTCAAATTAGTTTGGAACCTCCTTTATTATTTATGTTATTTTTACAAGGATGTTTCATCATTCCCCACTTGTCATCTCTTAGAGTGCAGTTATGGCAAAACCAACGATCTGAATTTGGA
Organism: uncultured Nitrososphaerales archaeon; assembly: GCA_963840085.1. Classification (GTDB taxonomy): domain Archaea; phylum Thermoproteota; class Nitrososphaeria; order Nitrososphaerales; family Nitrososphaeraceae; genus TH1177. Next base: position 10,626 of record CAWIYT010000222.1, on the reverse strand, counting down.
TGTACTCTGTCTATGTTATTAATAATTTCTGGATCATATGTTCCAGTTAAAAGATCAGATTCAGAGATCAAAGGATTTGTAAATAATCCTGCTTGTATTTTTAATGCCTTAGGTTGCTCGGAAGGAATGAGCTGTTGTAGTTCAGTGGAGATCTCTTTGTCCTTAGCATTAGTAGTATCGTATGACGGATATGACACATATGACACTTCTTTGGAATGTGTATTGGTTTTTCTTGACATTATTTTCATCTATTTTTAATTTTAAATCATGGTTTTCCTGTATTTTTTCCTCATCATTACTCGTTAAGTCTGGAAGACTTAGTACTATCATCTAATGAATTATCTTGATTATTTTGCTCTATACATTCTGTAAAAGTGTCATAAGTGTCATAAGTGTCATTAGGATTTTGAGGATTAGAGACTTCCTTCTTTTTCTCCTTTTCTCCATCTTCTTCTCCTCTTTAATTATCTTTATTCCGTCTATTATTGAGTAGTTTACAATTAACTTGTTTAAAGTCTTTTGATTAAAGATTAATCCTCTTCCTTTTTCAGAATCTCTATATGGTTTAGCTCCAAACTTTGTTTCACAGATTTTTGTTATACTATTTTTAGAAATGCTTCCATAGCCTTCCAATATACCAGGAATATGGTTTATCCTGTATCTCACCATTAGGATACATTATTTTTAATTCTTTCCAGATTTGGTCATTATATAGAGTTTCACCATACTTTGATACAAGTTTTATAATAAAAGTCAGTATTGCAGAATCCATTGAATCTATTTTTTCTTGATTCTTTTCAATAAGATATTTTGATAAGGATTTTATAATATCATTAACTGACTCTGTATTCTGAAATAGTCTGATTAATGGTTTAGTTAACTGTTTATACCTATTCTTGATATTTAGCTTGACGTCAGGTATTGTTTCATTATAATTTAATAACCTATACATCAAAAGCAATTTTCGAGTATCTTCAAGCTCTTGATATAGCTCTTTGAATTGTTCATCGCCAGAACCATCAACTACCTCAGAAATATCATATTCAGGGTCTCCTGGTACTGCTTTCAATGGGATTATTCTTTCTAGAAAACCTTTACTTTTTACTTTGTCTGGCATTTTTTCGGAAGCAAACATTTTGAAACCAAATAGAAAGAAACCATTCTGTCTTGAAGACTTGCGTTTACTGTTTGTCTGAAGGACCTGAATTACTATCATATATTCTAGTTACTTTTGTACCAGTTCTATAACTGACTTTGATACATTTTCTTTTTATCAAATTGGTCATCTATATCACCTATTTCATCCTCTAGAGATAAACATTGTCCTTCTTCCAATTGACTTCCAAAATTGTAAATATTTGCTGGTGTAATTGATATATCAAGTACTGGTCTATAGCCAAGAAATGAAAATACTAATAATATGTTGCTCTTTCCTGTATTATTATCTCCAACAATTAACAAGTAGTGAGTCATTCCTAATTTGTCTTGAAAATAGGTAAAGATAATATCAGCAGCTAGAATATTGATAAAGTCATCATCTAGATCTATGTATTTTTTCAATATAGTTTTTACTTTCATAAAGATGGAGTCAAGAGTCTCATTTTTTGCCAGTTAGATAAACTGATCTATCTCCTCTTCTGAATTGAAGCTATATTCTTTGCTTAGGTATTCGAGTCCTATCAGGAGGTCCTATATCAAAATCAGGTAATGAAATTTTTGAGGATAGAATTGGTTTTCCGTCTACTATCTGTATAAAAGATGGTTTTTTGTTGTCTATCAATACAGATTCTGCTAATGGTATTCCTTGAGAATATTTGTTGATAACCTGGATCTTATTGATTTCTCGGTTTCCGTCTTTCTTTTTATTTTCTTCATGATCTTCAGAATTTTGTCTTGTTTGTTTTTCTTCTTTTTTTGGTTCTTGTTGTTGTGTTATCGTTATAGTATTGTAATTTGCATCTATTGTGTCTTCAATAAATGAAATATGAGAATACTGTATCTCCTTTCTTTTTACATTCTTTTTGAAAATTACTTTTCATTGTATTCCAATTTTTGTTATAATGCCAAATGATTCTTACATTCTCATATATATGATTTAGATCAAGAATGAAATTTTTAGTATCTATTTCAAAGATAAAATCCTCTACTATTCCAGTATCTTGAAGCTTTTTGGAAAGTTCTAATTCAATTAGCGAATTATTTTCAAAATCTGAGAATTTCAATTTAGATCACCAATTTCCTATTGTAAATTTAGGAACGCAATCCTTGCATAGAAATAATGAAATCTTACCGAATTGCCCTACATCTAATTTAATTTCGTTTGTTGCCTGTCTATAACATCCATTAGCTTCACAGATAACATTATTATCTTGTAAATCTATAATATTATTGGGTATAGATATAGATGATATGTCTATCGCCTTCTTTTTAGTATGGTTCGCTTGAGATCCGAGGGTGGAACTTCTGGAATCAAGCGAATCTAAACTTTTATTTTTTTTCAACATTTTCCAAACACATCCTTTCAATAATTCTAAGGAGATATTTACTTCTGGATATATCACCACGTTCTGAGTCTATTTTTTCTATTACGTTTTTTGGGAACGAAATTCCCACTGATATGCTATTCTGCATATTTGTATAATAGTTAAATATATTAAAATTTATAATCTGAACTAGTCCGGATAATGCCTATATATGATAAACTGATGGATGAAACTATAGTAGATATATTATTTCAAAAGTCTGAAAATTTAACAGAATGTTTAGGTTTTAATCAATTATTTAAAAAATTAAATGAGAAATATAAAGAAATTAAAGAACCTCAATATAAAAAAATTAGCCGTGATAAATACAATTTTCATATTAAAAGATTAGTTGAGGAGGGAATACTGGAAAGAAGAAAAACTGAAAATAAACAAGCCGTTAATTACTGTTTAACTAGTAAAGCAAAAAAAGAGAAAATATTAAAATTATTAGAATTCAAATCCAAAAGGGAAAAACAAAACTATCTGAATGATAATGATGAAATTAAGAGAACACGATTATTTTTATTGTTATTCTTTTTTCTTACAGAAAAAAAACAAATTGATTTGTATAGTGACGAAGAACTAACGCTATTTTTGTTGGACAATAACTTAACTGTAAAGGATTTGAAAGTTAAAAAAACTACTAATTTTTGGACTTTAAATGATAAGGTAACTTTCTATGAAAATATTGGAGAATTTAGAATTTATAAACACGAAAAAATAATCAAAGATTGTAAGAAATTTAGATTTGAATTTTCTCATTATAGTTCACTAATTCCAGGTTTTACATTAGACGAATTAATTAATATAGAACAATCAAGAAATTTTAGTTACACTAAAGATGAAATTAAAGAGATTTTTGACACATTAAGAAATAATAAACACATAAAAGAAATTTGGACTTATAAAAAAGAGGTAAGGTATGGATTTAAGGATAAACAATTTTTTCATTTGATTATTAGACTTATCTCTTATGGAAAATAGTATAATGGAAAAAATGTTTATAATCTGGATTTTTAAAAGACCGATTACGAAAGATGAAAGAAAATGGTTGGTATTTTTAAAGGGTATTAACGGTTTTCAAAAAATTATGAAAGACTTACAAGAATACCAAGTCAAATACAAAAAAATGAAATCTAATTATGAATTTCAGCAACAAATAACAAAAGAAATAAGTCAATTAGATAAAAGGATTGTAAAAGATTTTCGGGGTATCAAACGTGATTATTTACCTGAGATTGAAAAATATAATTTTCCATATGAAAAATTTATAGATATTTTATATCCCAATATTGTTCAGGGATATAAATTCACTTAGTCTTTTTGTTAATAAGTACATCTGTTTTTACTTGTGCTAATAATGGATTTTGTTGAATCATTGAGATTATTTGATTGAATTTATTATCCATTTCTTCCTTTACTGTTTGTATTTGTTGTTTTAATTCTCTATTTTCTCTCTCAGATATCCAATTCTTTGGTATATTGTTCTGCTAATGTTGTTGTTAGACCACATCTTCCACAGAATTGTTGAGCAGGACTCAAAGTTTCATTACATCGGTTGCATTTTCTAGTTTTGAGCAGGTATTCAGCTTGTTTGGTTACTTGCTTTCCTTCTTCACTGATGGACAAAAGAGTACTATCCAAATCTTTGCCTGACAGATGGATATATCTTCTTACAACTTTTGTACCGTGTTGCCATCCAAAGAAAACACACATTTGGGCTTCGGTCAACCATTTGCATAAGTGGGTTGCACGAGAGTGTCTTAACAGATAAAGTCTTTTGTGTTTATCTAGTTTTGCCTTTGTTAGTGCTTCTTCAATTATCAATTGGGCTCCTCTCAATCCTAGAGGTTGATTGTTGTAGTTAGTTGCCTGGCTTATCCATAATGGAAATTGTTTATGATATTTTAAGGGATGTACATCTAACCATTGTTGTAATAATTTGGCAAATGAGACAATCCTAATCCTTCTTTCACCTGTTTTTCCTCTTAAAATCAATATGGCCCCATTTGTGTCTATTTTGCAGTCTAGATTAGAGAGTCTAAGATATTCTTCAGGGCGACTTCCCGATTCGTAAAGACAAGCTAAAAATGCCTTTTTCTGAAGTGTAGGAGCGTTTTCTATTAGTATTGGAATTTCCTCTTCCTCAAGATATTCAGCTAAATCTAATCCCCTTTCTTCACTATGTTTATCTTTTCCAACCTTAACTGTAAACCATTTCACACAATCAGGATAGTATTCATTATTACCATATACCATCTTGTAAAACTTTTTTAAAACAGCTCTGTACTTTTCAATTGTTTCTACCTTGTATCTTTTGTTATCCATCCATTGAAAAATTGCTTTGATATCTTCTTTAGCAACTTTTGACAGAGGTTTATTAATTTGTTTTCTTATTTGAATAACTATACTAATACATCTAGTAATAGTTAGAATGCTTTGATCTTTTTCTTGCATTATTTCAAGAAATTTTAATACATCTCTTTTATCATGTTCATCTAAATCTTTATGTATCCTTTCAGTCCAATAACCTAACTTCTTTTCTCTGTTATAAAGATCCCGCATTTGCTGATTTTCAATGAATTTGTCAACTTTATAGTTATCGCTATTATTTTTATTTTCTTTTTGTACTATTGAACTAGTGTCTATCTCAAAATTAGTTTTGTCACTCTTATAGCCTATTTGTGTAGGGATACGAACCGAGGCTTCCAATCCCACTCTCGGCGTCAAACTCGTGAAGTCATATTTTTGTTAATCTTCAAGGTCTATTTTTATAGATGAAACAATTTTCTATATAATGAAATGAAGAGTATATAGTCAATAGTATTAATCTTAATATGATTTAACGATGAATACAGTACATATGTCTTCAACTAAAAAAGATAATGTAAAAGAAAGTACTACCAACCAATTTAAGGAAACCACAGACAGATATCTAGAACAACAGAGACAACAATATAAGGATACAGCATCCAATCTCTCTCAATCTACAGAAAAAATTAATCAAAATGTAAATAAATTTCAAGAAGATAATAAAAGAATCTTTGAAAAGAATGCAGATATTTTCAGGAACTCTCAAGAACAGATCAGCAAAACAATACAAGAAATATCAAACAATGCTATAGAATTACAAAAAAATGTCTTTGATACATATCAATCATCTTATGTTCAATTCTTTGATAACATCAATAAATCATGGAAAAGTTTCAATATTCCACAAAGATATTCTGAAACACATACCACACTAGATAAAAACATACAAGATTATACAGTTAATTCAACAAATTTCGTAAATGAACTTATTGCAAGCGGTATAGAAAATTTCAATAAATTAATAGAACTCACACAAAGATATTACAGCGATATCGTGCAAAATAACTTCAATTATGCACGAAAAATAGAAAAATCACACAATAGATAGATAGATAAAATAAAAAAATTTCTTTTTTTTCTTTTTAATTAATTATACTATTTTTGTTGTTATTACTATTATTATTTATTACCAAAATTTTTAATTAAATACTACTCTCTGATCATCAATAATCTTTTTATAAATTGATAAAGATTATTTGCTCTATAGATTAGATGATATTTTGTGATTTATTATTATCATCTTCTTTTGATTTTAAATTTGATAAGGTTTGGTTAATCTTTCTAATTCTAACCGACAAAATTGTGTAAAAATTATTGTAGTTAGATAATCAAATCATAAACAGATAATGTAATAAATTTTTAAATATGCCTAGATTACAGAAATTTATTATAATGATTATATTAATTCTTAATCCTAATCTAAATATACATGATTCTATAACCAAACAAAATTTTCATTTCATCTGAGATAAAAAGACAAAAATTCCTAATTTTTTTATTAATCATCCTAGATCTACATTCCTGGTATCTGGATTAACTCTAGAACCTATTATAAGGATAATAGAAGCTATTATAACATTTATAGCAACAGCATAATACTGAGTAATGTTATATTTATCAAAATAAGACAATAAAGTAATAGCTAATAGTGGTGCCCATGAACCTACTAATACTCCTCCATTATAAACGAAACCTGCTGCGCTATTTCTGATCTCAGTAGGAAATCTTTCAGCTAAAAATATAGGCATTGGTCCAAATCCAGTAGATACAAAGAAAACCAACAAAGAGGAGTAAAGAGCAAACTCAAAACTACTTGATGCAGTAAAGATTCCATTCAAGGAAGGTATAGCAACTATTAATGATGCGATTCCAAATATTGTTAATATTTTTAATCGACCAATGTATTGACTAATAAAACCTGTAAATAAATGGCCTATTAAAGAAAATATTATAGTAACAATCATGATATTTGCCACTTCTTTTCTTTCTAATTTTACATACTTTTCTAACAAAGTAGGCATAAAACCTATAGATATATAATAAGAAAACATAAGACAGTCATGACTATCAAAGATAAAAAAAAGTATTTTATCGAAATTGGGAGTAAATTAATTGCATATTGAGAAATCATGGAATTAGTAGTAGAGAGTGCTTTGTTGCATAACTCATTTAAACAATCTATCTTTATTCTCTTTTACTTATCTGATAGTTATGCTTTGAAACAAGTTGTACAAAGATGCTTTTAACATCATTTCTTTTACCATGTTGTCAAATCTTATAGCAGTAACATATTCTCTACCAAACATTCTCTTCATACAGGAGAAGACAGTTTCTACAATCCATCTTTGTCCATAGTTCACACTAACCTTCCATTGTTGTAAATTATTTTTCTGCATCTTCACCGTCTTATTTCTAAGGTAATGATTGGTCTTCCTAAATCTGGAATTCTTTCTTACCTTTATTGCTGGTTTGATTCCTTTAAATGATAAAAACTGAAAATTCTTGTTATTGTCATATGAACCATCTGCAATAATAGAGTCTACTATTTTATTCTGCTTTATTGTTATATCCTCTATCAATACAGGTAATACTTGAGAATCATGTACTTGTTCACTAGTAACATCTAATGATAGGATTCTCTTCCTTTTGATATCAACTGCTATGTGTATTTTGAGATAACCTCTTTTTACTTTCCATTTATGTCTAATCCATTCCCCCCTCTGTTTGTAACTTTAACACCGGTAGAATCAATTGCAATTACGAAATTATCGTTATGTAAATCAGATTTGTCAGTATCATCTAAAGAAATCTTGATATCTAATCTATTTATTCTTCTGCTAATGTTACTATAATCAGGAATAGAGGGTAATGTATTGGAAGCATGTTCTCGTACTACGCCTTCAGTTTGTCGATAAGGCAAATGAAAGTATGCTCTCATATATCCCAATAATTTGATAAATGAATCTGGATATACGAATTTTCTGCCTTCTTTGTTCTTATTCATCTCTATTAATTCTGTATTCCAGTTATCAATAACATCAAAATCAAGCAATACTTCTCCTCTCTTTACAAGCGATTCATTGTATTTCTTCCAATTTCTCACATAATATGACTACAAGAGGTTAGCTAAATGTGTTAGCAGTAATGAGTTGTGCAACACAGCAGTAGAGAGTAAAACCCTCTCCTTGACCAAATTGGAAGGATTACATTCACTGCAAGAATTAAATGACGATAAGAAGCTTAAAGAAATAGACTTAAAAGATCAACTCAAAGTAAATAAATTTCACATTTCAAAATTTCTGATATTGTACTTTATGTTTTTCTAAGTGACATGACTCCGAACAATAGTAATCATCGCACATATAACAGAAAATAGGATAATCTTGAGTCTTTCTATCACAATTGGCACAACAACTAGTCATATCCATATAGAAAAATACGTTATTCATATATGTAAATTTTACCTATGACTAGTGAATACTAACTAATTTTAAGCAGAATTATTTACTAATTAAGCCTCTTAAATTAAGCAGTAAAAGAGCAATTAGATTAGACCTTTCATCAATTCATATAACGATAAATTTAAAATAAAATTCCATTTCTTAATATAGGTAAATTTGTCATAAATTATTACCATAAATTTATACAATTTTTGACTCTTTAGAATGACTTTGTAGATATAATGAAATTCTGTATTATTTTCCATGCTTATTTGTGGATAAATTTTTAAATTTTGGTTTGTAATTTTAAAGTTAATCGAGTTTAATTTAGACGATAATCAAAAATCGATAAATGTAAAGACATCTTTTCACAATTACATAACTACTTAAATTTTGACTTTAATATTAATAATAATGATTGGTAAGCTAAGAGACATGCGTCACCCCTCCTTCACAATAAACAAAGAAGTGAAAATCAATGATTATTGTACAAGGAGAGGTGTATTTAGAGAAATGGCATATCAACATAATAAAGAAAGAGTCAGAAATAGTAAGAAAGCGGTATCATGCAGTAGTCAGAACACTCGTTAGTGACCTGATCAGGATAACAAGACAAGAAGCTGCGTACATGATTAGCAGGAGTAAAAACGTCAGTTGCAGCGAATGGTAAAAAGGTTCAGAGAAGAAGGTATTATAGGTCTGAGGTTCAGATCCAAAAGACCGCATAACAGTCCAAACAGGACTCCTAACGATATAGAGAAAAGGATAGTCGAGGTAAGAAATGCTATCGGTTTTGGTTCAGAACAGCTGGTAAATATTGTAAATGAGAGTCTGAATGTAGAGAAGGTAGAGGAGAGAAGAGGAGTGCATTAGCAAGACTACAGCCTACAACATATTGACAAGACATCAACTTGTTGACGCTGAGAAAAGACTGGTCAGAAGAATAGAATACCAGTTTTTTGAATGGGATAATCCTGATGATCTGATACAGGCTGACCTGACAAGATTTAATGGAGTACCACTACTTACAATGGATGATGATCATTCCAGGAAGGGATGGGCGTTACGACTGAAAGATGAGAAGGATGATACTGTAGTAGAAGGTATGAAGAATCTGCATGACTGGAATTATGGAAATCTGCTTACTGACAATGGCAGCCAGTTTAGTAGAAGAAATTCCGTAATGAAAAAATATTGTGACCAGTACCTGATAGACAAACATATCTGGACATCAGTACATCATCCACACAAACAATGGGTAAACTATCTAACTTGCAGAAAGGACTGAAGAGGTTCTTAAGACACAGGCTGGGAAATAGCATGGACCTACATGCCATTGACGAATGTATATCTATTTACGTTGACTGGTACAACAATGGCAAGAAAGTATCTACTACTGGATACTATCCTGAAGAAAGGTAATCTGGAAAGAGAGATACTGGGTGTTATGCTAGATTGGTAAAAGTACTTAAACTGGACAGGATATTATTAATACCTGTTGTTGTAGGAGAGAGATGACATATGTCTCTTGGTTCTACAATTAATAATAATGACAGAAGAAAGATTGATTAAAGAAAGGCTTAAGACATATTATGTAAAATAATGAAATTAAGTAGTAGTGATTGACTGAAAATAATAATGAGAAAAGGTCAAAAGTTAAAACAGTTTTTCATAAATTTTATTCATGCAGTTGCTAAGAACTATCACAATTATTCAATCACTTCAATACCAAAATGTTGGATGATGAGATTTTAGAAAAAATTGTAATTGTAGAAAATATTACTGGTTCCAAATTTGATACTAGCACAATGACTTGAAATAATACATGAAACATTATTTTAAAACAGTAGAAATACAAATAAGTTGTATAAATGATAGCTATAATATAACTTATATAAATGATAAAAGTAGAAATAAGAAAAGCATCTGATTTGAGTTTCAAAGAACTTAAAGAGTTCAAAGAAATAAATGATGCTTTAGAATATTGCTTCAATTTTTATTATCAACTTATAATAGAAAAATCCTCGTTAGATCCAAATAATACACCTAATACTAAACCAGAATATGATTACGAGATAGTAATATATGACCATTATGTTGAATAATTTTACTCCATAACTTTTGTATTTTTATTTACTCTATTGATATATGCTATAAATCTGGTTTAGAGCCTATCCCAAAATTATCCTCCTGTAAACAATAATGCTATTGGCTAATTGTACAAGAGCAAGATAATTCTCTTCCATCTTCTCATATCTAAAAAATAATTTTCTGAATCTGTTATGCCA
>CAWIYT010000221.1:0-3642 GCA_963840085.1 uncultured Nitrososphaerales archaeon | reverse complement strand
CAGAAGAGGATTCTATTATGTACTGTAAGAAGGTATCTTAGATGTTTTGGTAGTTGGCCTAGGATATGATACTTAACTTAGTATTATCAACAACAGTAACTTTTATGAGACAAGATTTGTTATCTGTCCTTTTTGCGGTAGCCAGGCTCATGCCAAACCAACCAGAACACATCGTCTAATGCTAAAATGTGACTTGTGTAGAGCTTTGATGTTTGCAAATGCAGAGACATCCCAAAAATATTTACTAAATTTGCTAGAATATAGAGAATGAAGTCAGTTTAAAATACCTAATTGTGGATCAAAGAGCATGTGACAATTTCCATGTGACAGTTGTCACATATAGAAAGTATTTTGAACCCTGAAAGGGATTATATTTTGTATACCATGTTTTCTCTCCTATGCTACCTAAAATTATATTATTTCTGATTTCCTTTCTTACAGTAAATTTGTTTTAAAGATGTGATGACTTACATGTGACAGTAGTCTTTCACACGTAGAAGCTATTCTCTACCTAGAGAGATACATATTTAAGCTAACTACCTCTGTAATATGTAGTTATATTTTATAGGATGTACTAACCCTATTTTAGCTCTGGGTGTGAATTTAGTTTACACATATGACACCTAAATACTTTTACAAGACGGAACTTCCTTATAGTTGAATGATTGAGAAAGTTTCTTATAGCAATAAATAGGAATAAAAAAATATTTTATTTTATCAAGTTTAACTAATGTTTCAAAATAAATTAATAATACATATTCATATTCATTTAAAGGAATTTGGCAATATTTATTGATATTATTTACGTTGATTTGATTTTGTGATTGTTGGTTGTATAATATAAATTATAGTTACGAAAGATTTGTATTTTCATATTAAAATTTGACAGAAACAATTCTCAATAATAATAACCATTCCATGATGATGGATATCTTGGCAAAGGTTGCATTGGAGGTAGTTGATAATTAGTATTTTGAGAATCTATGTAGTTGTTTTTTCTTATTTGTTGTTCCGATTTTTCTATTTCTGCTTTAAGATTTGAATAATATTGATTCAAGTTATTAACATCATTAGCTGTTCTTAAAACATTTGGAATATCCTTTCCAGATACATTATTTCTTTTAATAAAATTAGATATAGATAATAGTGTTGGTATTTCCTGACTATACTCTGTATACAAATCATAACACTCTTCCATTCTTGTTAATTTTAAAAATTGAGACCAAAATTTCCTGATTTTTTCATATGGAATATCTAATTCACATTTTACATCAATAGGTTTCTTTCCCTCATGAAATAGCTTGAAAGCTTGAGTACTTAAAGATAGTTTTTTTGTTTGACCATCTTCTTTATTATTTTGCTGTGCTCTTATTTTTCTATTATATCTCTTTATTATGTTGGAAATATCCCTGAAAGACATATGTACTTCTTTAGCTATTTCACGGATTGTTTTGTCTTGTAGGTACAATTCTATTACTCTTTTTTCTTTTTCAAATTTGAAGAGGAGAATTTCAGACATTTCCTACTACACTATTAGTTAAAAAAAGAACTACTTAAATGGTAACTTGTTTTCATATGTTATCAATTAGTTTCCACTGTTATCATCTACTTTTCATCATTCGTCAAAAATTTCATACATAGGTACTACATATAAAAAAATATTTTACAATCAATTTTGCAAGGCTAATTCCCTACACGTGAAAAATAAAAATGTGTTTTCTAAACTTATTCTCCAATTCAATTGATAAGGCATTCTCCTAGAATTTGAATAATGGAGTTGTATATTATGATGGAATAAATCTTATTGCAATATTGATAGAAAAATAATTTAACAATACTATATACCTGATATTGTGACATTTCAAAATTTTCAAATAAGAAACGGGCTGTACCATATTGTTAATATCATTAATTAGTTGAATAACTGCAACTAGATTATTGAAAAAATTCAGAAATATCAGTATGTCTTGTCTTGGAACGTAGTTGTTTATATATTCTAAAATTTTGTTTATTCTCTTCTTCAGTTCTTCTATCCTCATTAGAAGAAGGTATTTTGTAATCTACAATAGGAAACGGCCTTACATGATTTTTCAATTCCATCATTTCTGCAAATAACTTTGCTGTCATTGGGCCAAAACCAGCATAATGATTGTTTGCTGCTACTATGGCAGTTTTAACATTTTTTTCATTCTTTTGTATATCTTTAATTATATTTATCCACAATTGCATTTCTCTCGTTCTATCTTTTTTTATATTTCCAAAATCTCTTTCATCAATACTTCTATCTAATCTCAAATATACAAAATCAGATGTTAAAATAGGAGGTGTAACTAAAATATCTTGTTGACTCCAGACAAGACAATAATTTTTTTCTTTCAGATAATTATAAAAAAGCTCATTGAACCAACTATGATGTCTTACTTCTATGGCATATCTAAACGATGGGTCCAAAGTATATCTTAAATTCTTTATCAAATCCAAACCTTCTGCAATATGCAGAGATGGAGGTAATTGCATCAAAAAAACAAGTATCTTGTCATATAGAGGTTCCATAGCATCATAAAATTGTTCTATATCTTTCTCTACACCTTTTAATCTCTTAGTATGAGTAATAACTTTTGGAAATTTCACTGCAAATCTGAAGTTATCTGCAGTTCTCTTAGACCAATTATTAACCATGAATTGAGAAGGTATTTTATAAAAAGTAGAATCAATTTCAACGAAATCAAATACTTGAGAATAATACGAAAGCCAATACTTATTATCTAACTCATTAGGATAGAATGGCCCTTTCCATCCCTCATAACTCCAACCAGAACATCCAAGATAATATTTCAATAGCTTTACTTGTATTAAGAAAGCAAAAAGTATTATTCAAAAATGTATAGTTTCTTCTATATTTTCCACAATACTGATGGTTATATCTCAATTTATTAAAAAAGATTTAATTGAATAACTTTTATTCAATCTACACAAGAACAATTAGTATAAAATAGGATTAAAATTTATTCCTTAACAAAAATGCTACTATTGAAGTGCCAATAAAAGGAGCAGTAAGATAAAGCCATAAATCAAAATAATAACCAGAGACAATCGCAGGTGCCAAAGAACGAGCAGGATTCATTGAAGCACCTGAAATCAAACCAAACAAAAAGATATCCAAACCCACAATAGCACCAATTGCAATTCCTCCAAATCTCTTTAATCCGTTTGTATATACTACTAAAATATTACTAACATAAGTAAAGCAGATGCCAATATTTCTATTCCAACAATAACATAAATTGGAAAGTCAATATAATTAGGAGCATTAGCACCCAAATTCACTTCATTACCAAGTATTAAAGAAATGAAAAGACTTGCCAAAATGCCACCAATGATTTCTGCTAAAAGATAAATTAACAATAATCCTTTTTTTCTTTCTAGATGTTTTGTAATTAAAAATGCTACAGTTACTGCAGGATTGAAATGTGCCATGGATGTTTTGCCAAATAGATAAACGCCAATAGCAACAGCAATAGCAGGAGCAATAGCTATAAAAGGTAATCCTAATACTCCATTTAATTTTGCATCCAATACAACAGAACCAGTAGCAAATACTATTACTGTAAAGGTTCCAATAAGTTCAGCAAAAAAGATTTT
>CAWIYT010000220.1:0-18951 GCA_963840085.1 uncultured Nitrososphaerales archaeon | reverse complement strand
GCAGTAGACATAGGAAAGAGAAATTGCGTTGTATGTATAACTGATAAAGATGGTTCCATATTAGAGGAAACAAAATATGAAAACACATTACAGGAAGCAGGGTTTGCTTCTCATTTGAATAAAAAGTATAGCAACAGAAAGTGTCATGCAGTTTGTGAATCAACAAACTTCTTGCAAGTGCAAAATTTCGACAAGACGCAACAATATTGTCACTTTTTAACAATCTAAAAATTGCAATAGATAATCCCGTTACAAATGATCCTACTGGATATTATTCAACAGATCTTGTTAAAGAGATAATGGATGAAAAAGAATCCTCACCAAGGCTATTTGTTATAAACCTTTCGGAAGCAGACATCGCAAGAACGTTTTGTTCAGAAATAATTAATAGGGTATTCAGGTCCAGGAAGAATAGCTTTACTCTCAATCCAAAAATAATATTTGTCTTTGACGAGGCACAAGAATTTATTCCTTATGAAAAAAAAGAGAAGATGGAACCGAAAGTTCTAGTAGAGCACTTGAGAAGTTGTTAAGACATGGACGTAAGTATAACCTACATGGTTGGATATCTACTCAAAGGATTGCACATTTAAATACAAATGCTCTACAACAACTTCATAGCTATTTTGTAAGTCCAATCCCAAGGCCTTATGACAGACAATTAATCTCTGATACGTTTGCCATAGATGATGCATTTATGGACAGGGCATTAACCTTTGAAAATGGAGACTGGCTTATGACTAGTTTCAAGGCAACAAATACGCAAAATGTGCCTGTTTTCTTTGATGCAAAAGATAATGAAGATTTTCTATCACAAAAAAAAAATAATGAAATAGATCTTGGATGATTCAAAATACTGTTATAGAATATCAGTAAGCATATTTTGGAAATTACATCATTGAATGATTTCTGAAATGAGGCGATATTTTTTAAACGGAAGAATAGGACATACACACAGTTATAGATCTTTCTTAAATCAAGGCCTTAATATCTATTAAAAATTCTATATTTAACAAATAGATATTATATTTATAAAAATTAACTTATTGGCTATTTTTCTATTGTATGTTCTTGCCAATGATTTGTACATAACCATATATTTTTATTACAATTTACACAAATAATATTAGATATATTATTGCAAATATAACAATTTCCGTATTTTCGATAGCATTTGTATACAGGTTCATAAATCTTCAAATCTTGAATTCTAATTGATTGTTTATTATTTAATAGAAAGTCAATAATAGTCTGTCCGTTCTCTTTTAAAAATATTTGTTGCCTCTATCACTTTTTTCTAATTCTTCTATATTTTTGCTGTGACGATTTTTACCCCTGTGTGAGTCATCTTGTTCTTCTTGTTCTGGTTAATGTAATTGTTGTTGTTGTTTTTTTAATCCTGCTAAGGATTCTATTGTTGTTGATATTGATGAAATTACTTCTTCATTATTTGAATTCCTCTCATCATTAGGCACACAGGGGGTATTTTCGTCACAGCAAACTTGTTGTAGTCTTTCGTCTTGATGATTTAATTTATTATTCTCATACTCTTGCAATAAAGATTCTAATTTTTCTTTATTAGTTAAAATATCATAGATATCTTGCTCATTTCTTATTTGGATAGTAGTTGAAATTAGTGGCTTAACTTTAGATAATTGCTCTTTTACATTGTCCTGCCATTCCCAACTATATGGTTCTCCATAATAATTGGTATGAATCTCCTGAACTCTATCCTTTTCAAAATCTACTTGATATATTATTTCATTATTTCTAGTTGTTTCAAGAAATGTAGATATAGCTTGTTCAATCACAAATGATATTCTTTGTAGAGCGAACAAGTCTTCTATGCTAAATGGATAATTCGAATAATTACTATTAGTATGTTCATCTTTACCTTCAAAAGGACATTTAAAGAAATTCATAACTTTGCAAGGGTAGGCACTTAAATTAAGAGTATTATTGTTAATTTCATTACAAATATCGCTTACAATTCTTGCAAATACTTTTTCAATTCCAACAAAAAGAGGATCATCAAAAAATCCACTTAAAAGACATTTAGAGCATTTATTTCTTCCCAAAGTAGGATTCTTTCTAAATTCTAACAAGTCATAATATTCGGTGTTCCATTTTTGAATCTCTTCCGTTAACTCTTCTCCTACTCCAATTGAGGATATTGGTCCATTGAAATCATCTGGAAAATATTGTAAAGGTTGTCTTGATGTTAACGTCATTTTATAGTTATCTGTTATAGTTGAATTCTTATCATAAATTTTATTCCATTGTTTTGCTGATATTATCTTTTTACCTTTCCAATAATTAATTCCATCATTTCTAATATCATTACTAGTATAAGTAGAAGATGGATAAACGATATCTAGACGATTTCTTAGTTCTTTAATAGTTTTACCTCGATTCATTTGTTATTTGATAATTCAATTTTTTCAACTCTTTCCTGTAATGAGTTTAGAGCCATAACTGAAGGACCTTTTTCTATCAAAGAAAATTTGGATTCACAGGTTTCTTTAATTATTTTTAATGCTAGCAGTCGATCTTTTTGAGATACCTGATTGTCATTAAAAATGTTCCAGCCTTTTTGCTGAATGAGATCCATTGTATCAATGCAACTCTTGTAATAAAATCCTAAATCTTTGGCTAAATCAAATACAAACTGTTGTGACAACTTTTTTAGAAATTTGATATCTCTACAAATAGTAGAAACATTACAGTGTAGTTCTCGAGCAATCTCAGTTTCTGATTTAGATTGAGCCCACAATTTAGCTACTAATCGTCTTCTTTCTTCAATAAGAAATTTAGATTTTCTGTTGTCATCATAACTATAATTAAAATTAGAATTTTGCCGATTTATGGTCAATTATTGCGTTTATATATACAATTGAAACTTTTATATTTTTACTTTTATTGGATAAAGGTTACTTTTAATAATATATAAAAAATGGTTCTTTACTTTTTTATGTTATTTTTATATTATGAGAACTAAGAGTAGAAGAGGTTTTATATCATCAGAAACAACATTAGAAGAAGAATGGAAGAATCAGTAGAAAGTTAAGGATAGGAACCAGGTTGTCTAGGAGCAATAGAAGAAAATTTTTAATGACATAATAGAAAATTTATAATTAAATTAGAAATTTTTCTCATTGAACTGTAACATAATAGAAGACATAGATCTAAAATACCATCACCAAGTTATTAATATCAATTCTTAATTATTGTTATTTTTCTTACTCCAACAGTATCAACAATATAGTAATCATCACTTATCTGAATAATATCTCCAAGATCTATTTTATTATGAGTTTTCTTTTCTCTGAGAGGTACTCCAAAAGGCTTATCCTCTTCTTTAAATTTAAGCCAAATTCTACCTGGGGTTAAGATATTTTTGAATTCTGATTCCCATACTAAATCATAGAGAGTAAAGAGTGCTTGATTACTAATTCTATTATTTTTAAGTATCATCTCAACTTCAGATTCTTTAAAGAAATACACCTGTACCTTCATGATTAATTAAGTTTTTAGATATTTTTTTGATATTTATTAATTATATATTATTAACTTAGCTGGATGTTGATTTAAAGAATTGATTTAGCTGCAATGTTCTCTTCTAACTTGTATGTTATTAAGATTTGAAAGGAAAAAGGACATCCACTATTATTGTAGTTATGTATTCTTTGTATTTGTATTTTCTTGGTCTCAGTTTACGGAATATAAAGATTTTAATATTTAGAGATGAGAAAAGAAGTTTTATTTCATATGGAAAGTCTCGAGATTTGTCCTAATTGTCAAGTAAACATGGGAATTGTAAGAGGTAATGATAAAAATAGATAAACTCAAAATAAAAAATACTAAAGTTTTTTATCATAGCGAACGCTGGTAATTACTATTTTAACTAGTCCATAAAAGAACGTCCAGAACTCTTTGAACAGGATCCAAAGGAAAAATTCTGAGGAATTTGCACAAGTGTCTAAAAATAGGGATAAATGATTATTTGATTATTTAAAGGTTAACTACGCTCCTGCTAAATAAATCTATAGAGACAGTATACTATGGAGCTATTGATTTAAGCCCCAAGTGACTATTGAACTGGCTTGATGAGAAATTATTAGTACCAATAATAGTTTGTTTTTTATCAGTTGTCTGTGGTGGTATAACAGTTATCGTATATCTCAATATGAAATCTCCTGTATCGCTAACCACGCTTGTATGAGGACCTCCACCATAGCCAGGTGGATCATAAAATTTGGTTATAATACCTAAAATATCACTTGGATTTATCGGTGCAGCTTTATTAAACTTACTGGTGCACACGTTAAGGTTTTCATTATGCTGAATCACTTTAACAGAATCGAACCAGGTGTCTTGTGGTTTCTGTAGAATAGTGATTAATTTATCCCAAATATTGTCTGGATGTTTACTCCTGCAAGAATGATCTACTTCGTCACCAACGGTGAAAATTAAAAGTGGCAATGTCTCCGGTATTTCTACAGTAACTTCAGTGTCTGGATCAAATGTTACTGTTTCACCTTCACTAACATCACCTAATCCAAAAGGTGGAATATCTTGTCCCACCCAGATCCCCTCACCTGTAGTCTTATCAGTTAATCCGACTTTCACACCTTGTACATACGCAGTTAGATCATATTCAGCATCACCTGAAAGTGCTCCTTCATGATCTTCATACACCGTTATAGAATCGAATTGTACTTTCACTTTATAGGTAGGTGGAGGAGTATTAATTTTAATGTCGGGGATTATTCCTTTAGATAGTTTCTCCCCT
Organism: uncultured Nitrososphaerales archaeon; assembly: GCA_963840085.1. Classification (GTDB taxonomy): domain Archaea; phylum Thermoproteota; class Nitrososphaeria; order Nitrososphaerales; family Nitrososphaeraceae; genus TH1177. Next base: position 14,159 of record CAWIYT010000220.1, on the reverse strand, counting down.
AAAGTTAATGTTGAATTATGTTCTACTGCAGTTAGGTTCGAGGATTGTTGATTATCAGTAATAAGGTCGGAAGGAGTCATAGTAATAGATTCTGAGTTCGCAGTACTTGAGTTAATGTTGGATGTATCTGCAGATGCGGTAGCAGACTCATTAGTTTCATTGTCTGGCGATGATTCGCTTTCTGTATTTGTTCTTTCAGAGGATTCTTCAGATTCAGTATTTAGCGATTCCTGGTTATCTGTATCTGAACTATCTGTCAAGTCTTCAGACTGAGATTCCTTGTTTATGGCATCCGCATATGGTATGCTTATACCTATACATAAACTGATTACAAGAATAAACTGAAAAGGTAACAAAATTGAGATATAACTAAACGTAATATATCACCTATTGGAATATTAAATCATTCTTTAAAAGTATAAACTTTCCGAAGTTTCTACCGCCGTTATTAGAGTTTTTCGGAAACCCTCTGTTAATTATCTGAAATTGTTTATCTGTTCATGCTTTTGTTGTTTGACACCTGTCTGCAGTGGTTTTGAAGATATCTCTTATCTGTTTCTTAATATTCTTCCAGCAGTTCCGGTAGGGTATGGAAAGGAATATGTGAATAAAGAAGTAGAACAACAAACGATAAAAATTGGTTATAATTTCAAATATGTTAATGATATTATTGTAGAAGTAGACAGAGATAGATTAGCTCAAGTAATTCGCAATCTTGTAGATAACGCTTTGAAATTTATTACTATGTATAACAATCAAACAATATTTGTTATTGTAGATAAAAAGAGAGAAGAAGAAGAAGAAGGAAAAGAACAAGCCATTGTAAGTGTTAAGGATACTGGAGCGGGTATTTCAAAAGAGGTATTACCCAAATTGTTTTCAAAGTTTACAACTAGTGATTCTAGTACAGGAACAGGATTGGGACTGTATATTTGTAAGAATATTATAGAGGCTCATGGTGGTAAAATTTGGGCAGAAAATAATTTGAGTGGTAAGGGAGCAACATTTAGATTTACATTGCCAATTTCAGATTAACATATTAATTCAATTTCTAAATTAATATTATTCTCTTACAATTTTAGTTTTTTTAGTTTCTTATTCTAAACATATTGTTTATGCACAAGAAGAGATCATGACAATAGTTCATAGTTCAAGTGAACTTAGTAGATATGGATTTTTATGATATAACTGAATAATCTTATTCTGTAAGAATAGAATTATAAACTATAGTATTAAAGGTACAGATAGCAACTTTTGTTATTTATATGATGAAATAATTCTATTATGCTATCATCTTCATTTTTATCCATTATCCAAGTTAACTGTTTAATTAGATCTTCATTTTTGATTGGCTTTTGAATAAAGCATTCTTCGCCAATTATTCTACTACCAAACTGAGGTGTTACTTTTCTAAATTCTTCATAGAACATTTCACCTGCAGTTAAAAAACATATTTTTACTTTAGGATCTTTTTCTCTTATTTTAATATATATATTTTCATTCTTACAGTTTCTAGGCAATTATTATATAGTTCTTTAGCCTATCATCATTATCTAACCTTTTTTCCATATAGTCAACGCTTTACTTAAGACTAGAGTTATAATTAAGATTTAATTTTAGAATCTGCTTCTAATTTTATAGATTTATTTTATTATATTAAATGTAATTTTGTAATATTTTAAAATATAATGTATATATTATTCAAATAAATTTCAAACAGAATCCTTAAATAGATTATTATTTTTATTTTAATAATGACAAAAAGTTTCGGATGTTCCGATGCAGGTGTAGATTGTAAATGGACAACTACAGCAGATACAGAAGAAGAAATTATGGAAAAGGTTAAAGAGCATGCAAATAATGTTCATGGATTTAAAGAAATACCTCAAGATCTTGCAGATAAAGTAAAATCAGCTATTAAGGAACAGTAATATTTATATATTAATTTAATTTTTAAAATCTTTTTTATTGTATATAAGTCTATTTGGACTTTTAAATTCTATACTTTTTGTAATCTTTTGATAGATTAAAATTGGTTTATCAAAAAATGTTATTTTATATATTTTAAAATTTTTCTTTATCTATAATTTTGATTGAAAGTTGATTTATTATCAAATAACATAAAATACTCCTTATTTTTAGTTATATTACAAGATATATTTACTTCTAATAGTAAAATCTTTATTTTATTAGTTTACTAAATTTAGGTGATATACTTTTATTATAATAAAATAGCACTATTTTCAGTTAAAAATGGATATTATTAATTGAAATTATAATATATAGTAAAAATGAATATTAATGAATAGGTTATATTATATACTGCTTTATTGTATTGTACATTGATTTTTTTGATGCAAAATAGTTTTCCTATGAGAGAATGGCATGTAAAAAACATGGAAAAAACAATAATAAAACATGTAAAGGGACTTTCACCCGATGCTACCAAATTTGAACGAAGAATGTATAAACGATATGGTGGAATACACAAAGTTCAAATGAGAATAAAATACGATATTAAACATGGTGTAAATAATGAAGAGGTTATTTTATTTTTACAAAAGGTAAGAACTGGAATGGAATATTCAGATCTCCTTAAATGTGATGGGTCCTTAGATAGACTAAATGAGATTGAATCATATTTTCTTTAATAAAAATTAACGTAAATTCAATCTTAATCTATTTTATTTAAGTTTAAACATAACTGATTCTAGATTAATAAAACTAGGACTACTTAAAATGGTATGCAAAGGAATATGCTTGCGTCACAAGGCAATAAAACCATCTAATATTGGTCGTTACCTGGCTGGACAAAAGCGTTGTCAAGTTTGTCAGGTTTTTATCACATGGGAAGGTTTTTGGTGTCCTTGTTGTGGTTATAGATTAAGAACCAGACCAAGGAATAAGAAATATAAATCTAGATTAAAATTAGATCAAATATTTTAATAGATTTATATTAAATATAATTGTAAGTTAAATAGATAAAATTATTGATCTAAATTAGGTTAGATTTATCCTAGAATTATATGTGACCATATTATATAGATCTTATATAAATAAATAATCTGATCGTACACAACCCAAACTTTAACAACAAGAGTTAATTAATATTGTTAAAGCATCAGATAAGATTAATATGCACTTGTCTGGAATTTCAATATTTACTTTTCCCTATACAATAAGAACTTTGACTATTTCATTAAATAATAATTGTTTATTCAAGTAACCTAAAGGAAATGTACTAGAAATTTTGTATTAAAATATTTTTATTCAAATATGCAGTATATATTGAAGGAAAAAAATAATTTAATGGTCATAGTCTAGTATTTTAATCATAAATATTTTGTATATGTTAAAAAGATAATACTAATTAAAGAATAATTTATATGAATATTTTACTGTAAATTTTTGTTTAACTGTATTTATTTTTTCTATTAAATCTTTCAGTTTTATTGGTTTTGTAATAATATCTTCTATATTTAGAAATTTAAGAATAGAAGGATCAATATCAATGACTTCGTAGGCAGTCATAAGTATAATTGGTATATCTTTATTCATTTTTCTTATTATTGATGCTAATTCTATTCCATTCATTTGGGGAATTCTTATATCACTAATTATTAGATCATAATAATTAGCATTATCCTTATTATTTTTAATAAAATCCTGTAATGCCGATAATGGATTTGAATAAGTACTAACACGTGCTCCCTTTTTCTCAAAGTATTTCTGAACTAATCTTAAAGTATCTTTTTCATCATCTACAAGTAAAATGTTTAATAAATAAATTATCATAAATAATCGTATTAATACAGATCTATTTTTAGATAAAGATTATGATAGGTTTAAATTATATAATTTATTACTAAAAGTTATCTATAATTTATTATTAATAAAATAATTCTTGTTAGTAAATGATTTTGAAAAGCATATCATATAGGTTGGGATTTGAACCCCATTACTTGCATTCACGGATTTATAAAATTCCTACTAAGAAGCAGGACTTGATCTAAGAATTACAAATTATCAATTAATCATTAATAGATAATTACAAGGTAAAAGAAGATGTTATTGCCAACTTATCAGATAAACTAATTATTATACCTGAAAGATTAGATAAAATCGAAAAAACAAATAACAATAAAAAAACTATTAATTACTTGTTATAAAAAATATGTCTACAAATAATGGTGAAGAGCATAAAAAGTTCCTCTACATTTTTACTAAAAATATATTGAATTCAGACAAATCTATAAGATGGGTTGGTATTACAGATCAAAATGGTATTATTATGAATGAACATTATAGAGAACAACTAAAACCTCTCCTTACCGTAGAAGAAAATCATGAATTTGCAAAAGATTCAATAACTAGATATAAAACACGATTAAAACTCGAATCAAAAATGGGTAAATTAACCTATTTGTTTAGGAGATATGAAAAATTAAGCAGGTCTATAATTCCAATCAATGAAAATTATTATTTACTATTAAATATAGATTTTGAGGAAAAAAATATTAATAACACAGTAATGGAAAAAATTATCCCTTTAATTAAGAAAGAAAAAGAGAATTTCTCGTAGTTAATTTATAATGTTATTAAAATATATTAATTAACATAACTAATAATAGTAAAAGAAAGCCAGTCTAATAATGAATACAAATGTAATAGTAGGTGAGGCTATAGCAGTAGGTTTTTGATTCTGGTACTTGGTTCTAATTAATATAATCAACAAATTATTTAGTAGTTTAGGATAAATTACCTTATTATTATTAATAATAGCCATAGCCCTCTATATTAGGAACAAAGACAGATAGGAGGCTATGGCTGTGTGGTGATGATTTGCCTATACTTGTACCCTCTACCTGTAATTATACTATTTAATAATTTAAGATAAATTATTGGTAATAGAAGAAGAAACAACCATAGCCCTCTAATGAGAGCCAAGCAATGTAGAAGGCTATGGTAGTATGTGTGTGTGATGAGAATGGCTGCTGCTCAATTCCCCTATAATGTTTTTTGTGGATTTTTTGTCTACCGTCTCTTTAGATGTTCGGTGTGTTTTGAATATCTAAAGGCTATACTATTTATGACTTTAGATACTATTCTTCTAGAGGCTTAAATAATGCTAGAAATTTTTAAATTATCATAGCCTGAATGTACATAAAGGCACTTCTTTTTGGATTTAGATAAGAACAATAAATCTTGTTGTAATTATTTATTAATTATTTATAGCAGTCAGTATAGTCTAGTAATATAAAATTATAAAATAAATAAAAATTTTATTTGACTTATTATTTATCTATATTTGATGTATCTAGTTTTTCGGATGTTACATCTTTAGTTACTTTTTTCTTGTTTGTTTTAGCCTTCTTTTTTACTGCAACTTCTTTAACATATGGTTTTTTTGTAACTTCGGGTTCCTCTTTCTTTAATGGTATTTTTATTTCTTGGGGTGATTGTATAAGAGGACTTTGTGCTTCTGTTTCATTATTACCACTACCACCATCACTACTTGGAGATCTCTCAATACTTACTTCTTCTCGTGTTAAAGGAACTTCTACTGTTTTAGTTTCTTTGATTGGTTTTTTAGTAATTGTTGCTTGATTTTCTTCTATCCTTTTAGAGACATCTAATCTTTCTTCTGTTAATGGTATATTTTCTTCTTGCTCAGTTTCAGTTTTTGTTGCCTGACTTGTTTTTTGTTCTTGCATACTATTCTCACCATATATATTTGGTGGTTCACGCTGAAATTGACTTAAATCCTGCTCAGAAAATCTAAATCTTAATACATCTCCATCATAACTTTCGGCTTGATCTTTTGGAATGTAAAACTTTTCTCTGTTAATCATTCCTTTTTGTACAAGTATATAGTTACCTTGAACTTCTTGTACTTCACCTAAATCCTCATCATTAATACCTCTTGCTTCCTTTTTAATAACATCATTCCATTCAATATTATTAGAACTCATAGAATTTACTACTTTATATTTTATTTAATACTTGAAGACAATTTAATTATACAATTTTCGTAGCCTGAACTAACGTAGTAGAAAGAGATAAACAGTATTTGGTTGGAAGATAATTATAATTATTCCTCCAGACTATGACAACAACAATGATGACCTGCCTAGATTCTTTCTTTTGATTGATCGATTAAAGGTAAAAAAATCTTGATGAAAATTGATTTATTTATTAATTTCTTAATCTCATTATTTATTTTGAATATCTGTAATAATTTCTTTTACAATGAAATAAATAATTATATGAATAAATAATAATATCACTATAGAGTAATAGATTAATTAATTAAAAAATTGATCCTACTGCTGTCTATTGCTGATTTTTTTCTACTAGTGCATGATGCTCATCACAGAAGTAGAGAGATGAATCCCCATAGTCAAAAGTTTTTGTACCAATCTTATTACAATCTTTTTCGCATATATCCGCATCTAATCCTTCTAAATTGGCATAGAATCCATAATTACATGGTTCATTTTTTATTGTGTTACTTATATAATAATCAATAAAAAAAGCATTATTTATCTTCTAATCAGTAATGAATGATACCTCTAGAGAGAGTAATAGATTAATTAATTATTATTATAGCCATAGCCTTCAAAGTAGAAACAGAAGATAAGGACATTGTGATTGAGATATGGCATTATGTGTGAGAATATATGTCATCTAATTTGTTTGTATATGCTCATATTGTATCTATACTATTTAATAACTTAGTACAATTTAAATAATTAATTAATTAATTAGTAAAAGAAGAAAAATAAGAAGAAGAAGCCATAGCCTTCTAATGGAATCAATAATCAACCCAATAGTATAATAGGAGACTATGGCTTGTTTTTGTTATTCTGATTCTTTTTTGTAATATATATTATAATTAACATTTTATTTAGCAATTTAAGATAAATTGTCTTATTAATTAAAAGCCATAGCCCTCTATGAGCCAATCAAGCAATGTAATAAAAGAGGGTTATGACTAAATGAAATATTTGTCTTTCAGGGTATATTGATTTTGCTAATTATATTATTTAATAATTTAAGATAATTAATATTGTCATAGCCTGAACTAATTAATTAAATGGAAAATATAGATCCAGACTATGACAAGATGTTAATTCCGTTGAGGTGGTGTTTCTCTCCTCATTGAAGTATTTATCAATTTTGAAACTATTCTTCTGGTGTTTTTTATATAATCTAGAGAAATTATTATTGTCATATCCTTTCACCTAAGGAATTACTCACAACAATAGAGAGGAGGTTATGGCACAGAATGAAATTTTTGTCTTTCTTCTTTTCTTCTTTTTTCTTTGGACTGAAAAACCAAACTACTAATGAGTACAATACACTATTAAGCATTTTATATAAAACTTGAAGAACAATGTTAATTAATATAATACCGATTTAAAATTGTCATAGCCTGAACATACAAGCAGAGTGGTTTATAGATACTACACATATACTTGCTGTCCAAGTCTATGACACATATTTATAGTGATTTTTGGTTTCTCCAGTTTTTGTTTTATATTTGTAAGTAAATACCTTATAATTTTACTATATAATAATTTACTATTGATACATACAAAAATAGGTTATAATGTCATATTATGACTAGACTGTGAATGTTAAAAATGTCTTGTAATTTTAAATAATCTATGAGAAATGTAAATATACAAACAATGTGCATATAATCGTATGAGCAGTACAAGGGAGGTTAAGTTACATGGTACAATAATGGTAGAATGTATAGGAAAGAGTCGTGCCATGCTAATGAAAAATGTTACTAATATACCTAATGTTGTTCGTGTATCAAAGACAGAAGATGATGCAAATGGCGGGATTTTAGTTACTGTTCACGGATCTAAAGACGATATCAAAAAAGTTAAAAACCAAATTTGGGAACTTGATAATAATAAAAATATAAAAATAAATTCAATTAATTATAGTTATAGTTAGTATTAACTTTATTATATTTTAAAATTTCTTAGTATTCATTAATGCATTGGGAGATAGAGGTAATTATACGAGTTGAAGATGTAGAAATAGACTACATTATTGAAGGATTATTACTTCATCACAGCATAACAGATATTGAAAATCCGTCAAGCATATGGATTAAAGAAAGAAAAGAAAATGGAAAGATTGTCGAGGAAAATCTGCTTGACAATCAGTATAACTACCGTATTGAATTTAAAGCGATAGTTTTTTCTACAGAGGAACAAGAAAGTCTCAGACGGTATATTACTCGAATGAATGGAGTAGATTCTAAAAAGATGTTATTTAAAACACTCAGTGGAAAAGAAAAGGCGAGTAAGGCAATATCTGTAGCATCAATTTCTGCAATCATTGTATTTATAATAATATTCAGTCATGAATACATAGTTTCACTTGCTCATAATGGGCATATTGATTTTTCTACGATTATAGCCTTTTCACTGGCAGGTGCAGGAGCAACATTTTTTATAGACTATTTAATAGTGTGGAAAGAAAAGTTTGGTGGTTTAAATTTTAATAAATGAATAAGGATCTTAAATTTCAAAATAATGTTAATGAAAGTAGTAAAATATCTTCATATGCTGAATTGTGGAAGGGTCTAGGTATTATTGTTGATATCTGGATTGTAATATATTTTATTATAATGCTTGTATTGGTAAAAGTAAATATAAAGAAAAAATAAAATCAATAATCGACTTCGACAGAAGTTAAAAGTGTTATTAAATCATAATAAAGATTGGGATTCGAACCCATAAGGTACACTTGGGGGTTCTTTTATTATTTGTTTTATACAATTGAAGTAGATAAACAATATTTTGACATTAAATAAGAAAATAGACTCGTGGTTGGAAAGCAAATAATTCTGATCTAACTTGAATTTTATATTTAGAATGGTTGAAGAATTAAAAATTTTAGAAAGGATATAAGGAATTATTTGTTTATTTATTTAAATATATGAATTAATGGATTATTATTACTATTGTTATTGTATATTTTTATATCTTCGATAACATTATCTAATTCTGATAAATTCTTTGAGAATTTAGTTGCAATATCTTGGTATTGTGGATTTTCATTTTGAAAAGTAATAACCTGTAAATAATAACGATGTAGTTCCTCATGTATTTTTTCTAATCTTTTTATCGGGAACATCTAGTAATTCAATCTAATATAATATTATTATAGGATTCTAATCTTTTATCTTTATTATTTTTATTTGTATTTTTTATCTTAAATTGTTTATTTCTTTTTAATTATTTTAACAAATTTCATATTATAAGAAATAATATATCAAAATAATTTTTTAAAAAAAATATATTAATTGTTAATTTATTTCTTTGTTTATTTTACTCTCTATATTGTCTAATAAAATTATTTGTGAGAGGTTCTGTCTGGAGTTCTTTGGACTGAAAAGCCAGACTAGAGGACATGTAATAACATACATGAGCCTCAATGAACCTCATTTTGTTGTTGTCCTAGCCTGAACATGTGAATGAAAGAGTTATACGATCCAGACTATGACGATTCATTAAAGACGATAATTTTTTTCTCATAGTTGATAGATGTTTTTTTCCTCCTATGGTCTTCTTTTATATTGGTATGTGTTGAGAAGAAATCATAAGAATACCTAATGAAATTATTATTTATTATTTGTGAAAATGTCTATTTGTATAAATTATAGTAAAATACTATGAATAATATTTTCTATTTATCTTCCCTAGAATATAGATTAAATAATCCAATCTGGTTGCATTGTGATGCAGTGTCCACGTACTTATTTTTTATGTAAAAATTTATTATAATATCTAAATATGCCAAAGTCCATAGCAGTTGTAGATGATGAATCAGATTTGGCAGATTTATTTAGCGAGGCTTTAAAGATCAATGACTATGATGTTTGTAGTTTCACTGACCCAACTCTGGCCTATGAGCATATCAAGGAAAATCCAGATAAATACTCATTGCTAATTACTGATTATAGAATGCCACAAATGAATGGTCTATTATTGGCCACGAAACTTTTAGACATTAATCTAAATTTAAAAGTTATTATCATGTCCTCCTTCCAAGAATTAGAATATATTCCTCAATTCAGATTCATTAGAAAACCTATATCAATACTCAAATTTGTTAAAATTGTCAATGAAACTATATTGTCTCCTCTACCATATGGTAATAATTAACTAAACCTAGATCTTGATTATCTAGGTTAAAATGATATGATGCCAATAGCGTTGCACTATTACAAGATTTTAAAAGAATGTTTGAATTCGAAGAATATGTATTTCCCTGAAGAAAAGGATAACATAAATCAAAACTCAATAATATTAGAAAGGGAATTAGATAAATGGAAAACCTACTCTGACATATTGAGAAAACCAAATAGAGATTTATTTAATCAAATGTTACAATCATCATACAAATATTCAAATGCAATAGATGCTAAAGGAGAGAATTATTCAACAGAATCATTGATAATGTCCTTATTGTTTGAACAATATAAAATAATTATTTAATCTATTGTTTTTTAAAAACGATGATTGTCTTGAGGATTAATAGAAGAAGAAATTATTAAAGATTAAAAATTAGAATTAGAAATTATATTACTAGTATTTTTTGTTGTTTGTTTCATTAAATATTATTTGGGCAACATAATTATCTATTCCCAATTTTTCTGCAATTTGTGATGGTCCATATTCTAAGATTGTTTCTACTGTAAAACCATTGATCTGTAATACTTCAACTAAGCCTTTTGGGAAGATCTAGATATTCTAATCTTTCATCTTTCCAAATTGCTATTTTTATTGATGATGATGGTGACGTTCCTATAATTACTTTCATAATATTTTTCTAGTAGATTTGTCGTAGTCCGTTTACATTAACTTTGCGCAATATTTTTCAGAAATCTTTTCTTTTCTATTTTAGAATCGAGAACCATCTTTCTCTTTATTTTTAGTTTCTAAAATATATAATATTGTTTTAACATTTTGTAATAGTACAAGGATTTAATTAATTCTGAACTAAATTAGAATTTCCTATTTTTATCAATATTCTCTATAAATTCTCCTAAATATTGACCGTCTAAAGTGTCATCTGTTTCTGCGATATCAATACTATCTTCTTCTTCGCTACTCTGATATTGAACGGGATTGTGTTGTATGAGCCTTGAGGATTTACCTGTTTTGTCCTTCTTGTCTATTATATTCTTGATTGTTGCTATTATAGGAGTAACCATTCCCAATGACGTTAGATGTTGATTATTTGATCTTAATTCGGCTATTAATGATAAAATTAAACGTTTATCTTTTTGTGACTCTGGCTTGTTAGTTTCTATCAGCCATTGTTTCATTGTTTCTTTCTGTATCATTTCCATTTCTGCAATCCTTTTTCGATAAAATTCTACGAAACCTTGTCTAGCGTAGTAGGATATCCATTGAACATTACTTTCATCATCATTTAGAACTTGTGCTCTAAATTTCTTGTATGAGCCATATGAAAAGTCTATTAATCCTAACCTTGATTTTACATAATCAATAGTTTCTTGTTTTACAAAGACCCATAATATCAGCATCAATCATACACTGCTTGATCAAGTGTTTTTGTTCTTTGGTAAAATTCTTTTTCTTGGACATAAATCATGCTCACTTATAGTAGTATTTTTTGATGCTTAAATTTTGCTGCTGGTTATTCCTGCTACTACTGCTTCTCTTTCTGCCATCAGAGCATCTTTAATTACTACTGCTTTGATACCTTCGCTTTCCATCTTCAAAACATCTATAGCAATGTTGGCTGCTACTTCAGCACATTTGGCTTTATCAGTTCCAGAGGTTTTATCAGCAGAAGAAGTAACTTGATTTTCTAATGCCTTGTACAATGTCAGGAGTCTATTTTTAAGCAAATTATATTCCAAAAAGAATGTATAATCTGTCTTTTGCCTCTGCATTTCCCCGTACCTTTTTTCAATGCGTTGATAATATCTCGCAACTGTGCGAGTAGAAATATGAAGTTCTCTTGCTATTTCCTCTTGTGTCTTATTCTAAAGTAACAATCCAAATATATGTTGTAATTGAGCCTCATACTGTTGTTTGCTTATCAAGTTTATTTGATCATCGAAACTAGACATATTATGACATATTCACATACATAAATATATGACTGAGATTAAAACCTATAAAATGAGGGTGTTACCAAAAATAACCCCCTAGCATTAGAAAAAAATAATAAAAATTTTTCTTGTAAAGTAAAAACATCCTTAATAAAAAAAATAATAAAAAATAGAGTGATAGGGGGAGATTTTGGTAACGCTGTTTTTGTTTATCAGAACTTTGTAACATAAGTATTACTCTATTCTTTTCCCAGAATTTAATATTTTATTTATAAAATTTTTTATATAATTCTAAATTTTTATCTTTCAAAGTTTCTAATTTCATAGGTAGTATTCTTTTTTTAATTGCAGTGTTTAAAGCAGACTTTACTTGTCAATAGCTTGAATTAATAAAATCAAGTTCCCTTATTGAATTACATCTCTTTAACCATTCACTCAAAATATCAAATGATTCTTGGTACGGTAACTTTTTGATAAGTATAAGATATGGAGCAAGAATCAGACTTAAAGCATTTTTTCTAAAATCTGCTATTGGTGTATTGAGAAGTTTTTCTATCCAGAATATAATTTTACTATTAGTATATCTTCTTGCCTTCAATTTTTTTTGTCTATAACTATATTCATCAATCTTTTTTTGTATCAAATTTGTTCGAAAGTCTTCTAAAAATTCTTCCAATATAGGAGGTCTATAACCATTCCGTTTCTGAACAATTGTGACTTTAGTATCATATTTGGAATTTATAAATCCAGGTATTCTTAACAAACATGACTTGAAAGAAGGATTATTATTTTTATCTGCTTTACCTTTTGACAAATTATTTTTAGAGAATCTTAAAAATTCCTTAAATAAATCAAAATCATTACTAAACTTATCAAAGATATCATTATAATTCTCAAATACTATTCCTTCAATTGGTTGATAAATATGATAACCTCCACCTGTAGATAAAACGGTGGGATAACCTCTTGGTAGTTTTTCCTTGATATTTTTTAATGTCTTTGATAATGCAAGTTTACAACTTCTATCGCTTTTGAAACTGCTGCTGTCTATATCAATAAAAATCAAGTATGGAGTCCATTGTTTGACAACATAATTAAAAGAAGAAGAAGAAGAAGAAGAATAACGATAAGCATTAATTCGACAGTCCTGAAACCCAGATTCCTGAAAATACTGTAATGCTTCTTCCTTTGCATATACTACTATTTGACAATTAGATTTCTTGGTCATTATAGTTCTTGGAAAATACAAGATAGTTGGATTGAAATCATGAATGATAAAATCTAGACCCAATTTCTATTTCAGTCTCTGTTACATTACTAGAAATTTGTTGTTGTTGTTGGTATTCTAATCTAATATTATTACTCAAGTCCGATACCCCATTTTTTCATTTCTTCTTGCTCTCTTTGCCATTTCTGTTCAGGAGATTCTTGTTCTAATTCTTCCTTTTTATCATCCTCTTTTTCCTCTTTCACCTCCTCATCCTTTATTGTTTGCAAATTGCCGTCAATGCCGTCAATCGTCTCAAGAGTAGATTTTTGTGCTTGAATTTCCTCATTTTCATTTGACGACATTTTTGACGGCACTTGATCATTATTTGATTAGCCGTCAAATTTCCCCTCTTGATTTGTGCTTGAATCAGTGGTTTTTGACGACATTGACACCATTGACGGCATTTTGCTAATAGTTATATAGCCGCTTACCATTTTCGTCTTTTCCTAATGTAATTTCGATACCCTTCTCTCTCAGATTAGTCTTAACACCGTTAATTCTGCGAATTAGACCACTTGGAGATTTAGGAAAAGATTTGACTTTGATACAATGAAATTTAATTTTCCTATTGCAATATTTTTAAGTTCTTTATGTAATTCAGTTGGACTTCCAGTCCATATTTCTCTTAACTCTTTAACTGGTTTTCCTTTTTCTTGATCTATTCCAATTGTTGTTATTTCTTGACTCATGAATTCAATAACTGCCTGTGACAATGGACTTGATTCAATTGCTTCGTCTACCTGAACACTATATTCTCTTGATATACTCTCTGGA
>CAWIYT010000219.1:0-4338 GCA_963840085.1 uncultured Nitrososphaerales archaeon | reverse complement strand
GGAAATAATAATGTCAAATAAGTTATCATATCTTTGAAAACAATTATTGAAAAATTAGTGGTCCCACTTTATAGAAGGGTTCAAATCCCACTGGCCCCATTGAACTCTGGGTTCCAATCCTATTTTCAATAGAATCCATGAACCATTATTATTATCGAGTACAAAATTAACTTTTCTTTATTTATTTATGTAAAATTTTATCTAAACATATACAAGCAATACCTTCGGCCAAGATAGTTTGTTGTATAACTCCATTCTGAATTATTTATAAAGCAATTTCTTATTTTTAGTACAAATACAACAACTTTGCTTTATCCTTATGATGAGTCTAAGAATAGAAAATATAGAAATACAATTCTATTATACTTCAGACCATATGTGTTGCCCTTAATTTTTTAAGTGCTTTATGATGCGTATCTATAATTTACAAATATTATGATGAGGATGAGATTTTAGATTCGAAGACTATTTGGAATCCACATATTACAGTGATTAAAGATGCTATTATAATTGGTATGCCATAATTATTTAATAGAATAGGAATACTAATGATGACGAGAGCTGAAACTATTCTGGAAATTGCAAACTTTTTTCTACGAGTAAAATCATGAGTATCTTTATCTATAGAAATCAAATGTAATACACTCTGAGAAATTAATGATATAGCTACTGGTACTAATAGGAGTAGCAAAGTCAATTATTAAGCCAATAACCCATAATGCAAAACGTATTTCTGTAATGGGGACAAAAGCAGAGATTAACCATATGAATGCTGCAATAGAGAAACCAATTATGTATCTTTTTACCAAAGGATTAGCAGATTCTGAAGACTTAATAGTTCTAAATACACGGACATATTCTATTACAAGTATTAAACGCATAAAGGCATAAGATAATGCAAAACCGGGAAATGTATTATTAAAAGCTTCAGAAATATTTACAGCCATAGCACCTGCACCCCCCATTTGTAATAGTAGTAGAAGTCTATGTCCTAAATCATCAGAATAAAATCTAGTAGCAAAGAATGTTGTACCTATCCATGACCACCAAACTGGTATAAAGAGAAACAAGAATCCAAAAAAATTTGATAAATACACATCATGGAATAAATAATGAGATAGTTGTGAAACTGTTACTACAAAAAAAATAAGAGAGATATATTATTTGTACACAAACGTACTATTTTGCAATAATGCCTGTGCAGTAGGATCTATCCTTCCAGCCTGAGACATAGCGAAGCAAAGAGTCGACATCACGTCTCGTGCACCACCTAGTTTATTTTCCCATTTGGGCAACATATATTCTACACATTTTTTGTTGACAGCATCAATATACGTTGAAAAAATCAACCAAGGATTATCAAAAATTCCTACTTGTTTTGCAGTCTCACTAAAAAGAATTTCATTGTTAGATTTTCCCGCTGCCTTTTCCAAGTCAGAGATAAATTCTTTTTGTACTATTACATCATTAATTGTTCCAAATCTAGTAAGATGTCCCCCAACAAAGGTATCAAAGTCATAATTGTTCAGAACTATATCGTGTGCTTTGATATAACCTGCTATATCTTTAGATACTGCAAGATATGGAAATGGTACCCAGCCTGGAAATATTATATCAACTAGCATAAGCACCTTTTGGTTTGGAGCATAAATGAATATGTTTCCAGGCAAATGGTTATTGCCATAATAGTCTAGTTGAAGTGTATGGTTTCCAATCTGCAAAGTATAATTATTTGAGAAGGTGTCAGTAGGTATAGGTGGAACCATAGAAGTATTTGTCGCCACGGTTTTAGCTCTTTGTAATTCTGCAGCAGTTTCCTCCTGAGCTATAATAACTGCATTTTTTGGAAACATTCCTGCAGCACCAATATGGTCTATATGGGCATGACTGTAAATTACATGGGTAATAGGTTTGTCAGTTACCTCTGATATAGCTTTAAGATAATTTTTACCAATGGTAGGAGGAGCATCAACTGCTACAACACCTTCGTCTGTTACTAGAAATATTATATTATAAGCACCTTCTGTTACCCAATATAGTCCATCACGGATTTCTTCAACCAAATATCCTTTCGGTAACATAATATTTTAACATTTTGGAAATATTACACTTTTCTTTATACTTCTTATAAGGTTATAAAATTATAATTATTAGAATTAAAATTTTATAGTCTTAACACTATTTGTCCTGCTGTTAATATTGATCATGACACATTATTTATCGATTCTTTCTAATTACTAATTTAACGAATATTTCAGATACTTTTAATTGAAGTTGTTTTTATTCAAATTTTTTCAGCTACGATTGATGATATCATAAGACTTTTTCTATTACACACATTTTATTCTGGTCTTTTCTCCTCCTTTTCATTAGGAATATTATATTCAAATTCTGCTTCTGCTTTCAAACCTCCATTCGTGCCATATTCAAACTTTGAGAAAGAAGACAAAGAATTAGCAAACACTATTAAGCACTATTTGATACTGCATATATTGTCCGAAATCAATGGAAATTCTAGATTTGACAATATTAATAACAATAACAAGATACTAGCAAAACTACCAACAACAACAATAATAATAAAAATTATTTCCTTTATTGTTATTTCTATAGGTACTGCGATTGCACTCTTTGGATGGATATTTGGTTATTTAGAAGTTACCTCTATTATACATGAAGGTGGAACAATGAAATTTGTTACTGCTATTTTTTTTATTCTTTCTGGATTTACTCTTTATTCTGTATGTAATTTTATTGTAAGAAAATCTACCATATTTTATGTTGCTATATTTGCATCATCTTTTATCGAATTTATTTTTCTAATGACTCTATTTTCTCTATTATAATAGGGATACCTACTGGAATAGAAAATGCATTTTCACATGAAGCTTATTCTCAATATAATATACCTGGCAAGCCTTCATATCCTACAATTATCAATTTCTTTTTTATAGTTCTTGTAAGCTTTTTTGCTCTCTATGATAACAAAATACTTGAAAAATATCTTTATTTTAGCGGATCAATAATGATAATAGTATCTTCAATTGCCTTAATAGGATACATAATAAATAATCCTCTCCTCTTTTACACTATTCCTTCAATTAATTCTGCCATGGCTTTTCCTACTGCAATTTTGTTTACATTAATAGGAGCTGGTATGATCCTTTTATCAAATATAAGGAGTAGCAATATACAAAAAAGTATTATAAAATCGTCATCTTATACAAAATTAGCATTAATATCCAAAGAAAAAGACAGTATTAAAAAAGAAAAAGAAGACCAAAAAAAATCTGAATTAAATACTTCTCTTATCGAATCTTCTTCTGATTTTTCAAAAATCAAGACATTAAAACTAAAGCATATACTAATTATTTTCTTTCTTGTTTTTTCTATATTCCCAATAGTATATGTACAACTATTAAACTATAACAATATTATTTCTATTGTTAAAGACCAGCAGATAGAATTACTTTTATATAGAAATCTTGTGAATAGCATAATAATAGTAACAATTAGTACCATAATTTCAGCAATTATATTTGCTCTTATTCTCTCAAAATCAATTGCATTTCCTTTAGAGACTTTAAAAACAATAGTACATAATATCACACAACAACAATATAATATTCCAATTAAAATTCCTTGGCAGGCTAATTTACCATATGAGATTTTTGACTTGTTTCTTCAAACTGATAAAATGAGAAAACAAATCAAATCTGTTAATAAGAACTTGAATCCTTTGGTAAAAGAAAAAGACAAATGAATTACAAATAGCAAATCAGGAGCTTCTTCTTCATGATAAATTGCAAAAAGACTTTATCAATGTAGCAGCTCATGAACTTAGAACTCCTATTATGCCAATCTTGGGGTTAAGCGAATTCCTTTACGAGAAAATATTAAATAAAAATTTAAAAAAAAGAAATACTCAAAGAAAGTCTTCAAATCATAGTGAGAAATTCTTCCAGGTTACATACACTTATTGAATCTTTATTGGATGTTACAAGAATTGAAAGTGATAAGCTAAGGTTAAACAAAGATTCGATATTTACAAATTTGTAAATGATACAATAAATGATTCTACAAATAAATTTGAGAATAGAGAAAAATATTTTCAAAGTATATAGTATATAGTAATGATAATGACGACGACAAAGATGGAATTATATTTGTTTATGCTGACAGAGATAGGATACAAGAGGTAATTTCAAATTTGCTAAATAATGCATATAAGTTTACTGAAAATGGACAAATCATTGTTAAAATAAAAAAGAAAATAGATAATGAGAAGAAACAAGTAAAAATAATTGTAAAAGATAATGACACAGGAATTGACAGAGA
>CAWIYT010000218.1:0-15564 GCA_963840085.1 uncultured Nitrososphaerales archaeon | reverse complement strand
TACTTCATTTTTAATCTTTTATATTGGTCTCTGACATTCTCCAACGTCTTGCCACATCTCTCGTTCTATACCTCAATTTTTCCTATACGTTCAATATGCTGATTCTGAAAATCGATTCTCTGCTATTTGAAACAACCTTTTCAAGTTTTTTCCTGTAGATAATTTGTTTCTCTCTTCTTAAGGTCATTTCACTGATAGAATAACCATTTTCTTTAAGAAATTCTAGTGCTTGTCGTGTAGTTCTTTGAGTAATCATAGTTTCTAGTATTAGCTTTGTCGGTCGGTCAGTATGATAGTTTTTACCGGCTTATGGCCTTCATTATTATTATCATATTCATTTTCATAGTTATTGTTATTATTATTTTCTATCGTCATTTGTTATCAAATCACTACCCCCTTATCTTCCACTGGAACTTTATATCTGAAAAATATTCTGAATAAAGTTATAATAATAGTTGTTGTTATTTTTTATAAAAAACATAACTGTAAAGATAAATTCAAAATCGTACTGGATACATTGGACAAAGTGGACATACCTCTATTCCAGTAAAATTTTTTATTTTCCTTTTTTTACTCATTTCCAATACTGATTTTACGCACGAAATTTGACCAAAAAATATTAAAAATTGAATTATTGTTAAGAGTTGTAGAACATTGAATAGACGCCCTATGTCCAGTGTCTGTAAATAGGTCACTGGACACTCTATAAAAAATGACATTTTTTTATCAATTTTGTGCTTGATTTTACTATTTTTTCGGTAATGAAGGGAGTATATTATAGATATATGTTTACAAATCAGTTATTAATTATTCGTTATTTCTCATTTTCTGTTTTGAAGTTGTAGTTTAATTGCTTATAATATAATAATAATATCTCTAGAGTAGTAGATTTATAGAATTATGAATTTTGATAATCTTGGATGGAGAAATGGAAAGGACTTCTCTGTGGAAGCATAATATAAAAACTAATTATTCAGCAGTACAACAGAGAAGCATTATCTATTCGTTAAAAAATTTTAGTATTATTATTCTTCTAATCTGTATCCATAAAATGCCATAATAACATTTGTAAAAATAGTTCACCCATGCTATTTTTCGACGACAAATCTTTTCTATAGAATAATGAGCCTAAAGGAGTGATATACGGATCGTATCTGGCCTTACTTTTTAATTTATTGGTAAATGCCATAGTCCTCTAAGGAGTCCATCTCATAACAATAGAAGGCTATGACTAGTAGGTTTGACGAGATCTGTTGGAATTCTTGGCTGGTAATAATATATTTTATCCTAAACTATTTAATAATTGAAGATAAATTATTGGTAAAAGAGAAAATTCATTTACCTCTATCTACTATTCTCTTTAACAGACAGAAGGAAAAGACCATGATTTGCCTATTAACCTTGGCGTTTTCCTATTGAGAGAATATTGTTTTTTTTTGCCAACTTATTTAAAAATCAGTAACAAAGTTAATTGTTTTGTTATTGCTATTGTTGCCATAGCCTCATCTAACTATTATACCGGTTTGTTCCAACTATTAATTATGATTAATCATTAAATTTACTTTTCCTTAACAGTAGGTTATGACATTTTTCTGAGTATTGATGTTAAACTAATTAACTAGTCCTAATATAATATTGAAAAATTTGTGATAGTTTAATCTTTTGTATTGTTTTGCTTCTTCCTCAGTTATTTTAAAATAAACTGTAGCACTATCGAAATAGTCAACCAAGTTCTTTGGAATATAGAATCTGTCATTATCTGCACGAGTACTTTTTTGAGTTACTATGTATTCACCGCAAATATCTTTAGTTTCACCAAGATCACAGTTCTCATAAATTCCTCTTGCCTCTTTATTGACAATATCTATAAAATTATATTCAGTAAAATCACTTGTCATCTATTTGCCTGTAATACATTTTATTAAAGCCTTTCTACTTCAAGCATTGGAGTATATGACTTTGGTTCTCTTGGTTCTTCAAATTTAGCCAATCATTGGCTAAATTGTCTTGTCACTAATCATAATTTTCAGCCAGGACAATTGCACGTTGGTGTTTAGAATATGATTCCTATTTTTCTGATTGCATCTCAAAGTCTTTACAAGTGCAATAGATAGAGGTTCCATCCATGAATTTTACAATATAAAACTTGGAAATATCTGATTCACTTTGAACTTTGTAAGTCTCTTTTTCACTATCTAATCTGGTGATTTCAGATGACATGGCTACTATTATGCTTTTCGATATTCGTCTATTTCTTGATTCAATTATTTGTTGATTACTAATTGTTATTTGTTTGAAAATATAATATATTTATTTTCTTCTATATATTCATTATATTCGTTATATTAAGTAAATATGATGAATGTAACGACTATATATATATCGTAATGTATTATAAGAATATGTTTACAAATAATACGAAAATGGGAAGAAAAACTATAACCATAAATGAAGATACTCATAGAGAATTAGTCAAGGTAGGAATTTATGGTGAATCTATGGATGATATAATTAAAAGATTGTTAGACTTCTATGAAAAAAATAGGAAATGAGTTCTACTAATAATATTAATCCCAAATCTTGCAGTTATGGTTGTAATGCTCAAATCTATTGGAATAGTAGTGAAAATACCCATCTTGTAGCAAAATTAAATGATTAAAATCACATAATGATAACAAATATGAAAATCATCATTGTCCATAGTTTTATACTTGTTACAATATTTCTTTCTTCCTTCTCCTTCTCTTCCTCATTATCATTATTTATTAATGCAGATGCACAGTTGAAACCTAATGCTATAGTTTCACCTGGTTGTGGTGATGTTGCGGGATACGGAATGAATTTAAATATAAATGGATTTGAGCCTGATAGCAATGTTAGTTGGAAATTAGTTGATCCGGCAACTCAAAGAACTTCAGAATATGGTTATTTTTCAACAAATAATACAGCTGGTTTTTCTAAACCTGCATTTATTGAAGAAGAAGGTTTAGTTGAAGGAAAATATGATATTCAATTCTTTGATGATGCTGATACTGATACTGATGGTAATCCAGATCCTGGCAAAAAGGAATTTATTGTATCAATGTCAGTTCCATGTGAGGAAGAATAGTAAAGATAAATATTGTTCCTTCTATATTTTGTTTGGCTAATTCTTTTCTGTAAGAATTAATTTTCAACCAATAAATAATTTGTTTCATATTGATCAGGTAATAACAATATGTCATCACAGGATACTAATGAAAAGAAATACAATTGTCAATGCGGAGAATCTTTTAGTTCAGTAGAAGAACTAAATGAGCATAATCACAAAGCACATTAAAAATAGATAAGAATTATCCAAACCTTCTTTTTTAATTCAAAGGAACAAATTATGTCAAAAGACCAATGTGTGATAAGAGAACTTATTCTTCATTGGCCAAATGACATTTATGACAATAGTTTTTTTAACAATAATTATTATATAAAATAGTATTTAATGATATTTGGCATCATCAATCAATTCAATTGAACAAAAAAAATATTAGTTTAAACCTTTCTATTACTACTACTATATTACTATACTTTTGTCATACCTTCTTTTCTGTACTTTTCTTTTGCTTCTTCTGTATCAGTTCCTGTCTTTCCTCCTTTCGCAATTTTTTGATCACGTGGATTTCGTTTTACAGCAGTAGGTTCATGCGAGGTAATTTCTTCTGGTGACATTGGATCTTTTCCTTTATAAGTTTTATTTTTATTTTCTTCTTCTGATGAACTCGTATCTAATGATATATACAATAACCAAAG
Source organism: uncultured Nitrososphaerales archaeon (assembly GCA_963840085.1). Lineage (GTDB taxonomy): Archaea > Thermoproteota > Nitrososphaeria > Nitrososphaerales > Nitrososphaeraceae > TH1177. Next base: position 11,781 of record CAWIYT010000218.1, on the reverse strand, counting down.
ATTTCAAATTTACTATAAAAAAGTAAGTATATCTGTATATTATTCAACCTAATGAATCAGCAAAATAAATAATTATTATCTATGATTATTAGTGGTAGAATCTTTCTCTTTATCTTTTATTAAATCATATTTCTTTTGATAATATGAATCCTCTACAGATTCTGATATTCTATTTTATCTGTCACTTATCCCTCATGAATTGAAAAAAACTGTCAGTCATTTTTATTACATTTTTTATTTCATACCATTTTCTTATTTTATTTAAAATTGCACTTGTAATTACAAAATTATTATTTTATTTTTTCTATAGGAACTAGTAAAAAGTAATACATCAACTTCTTTTAATGTGTTATTTCAAATATACCCTGTATTATGGTGTCTTACGGAATCGGATTGTTTAGGTAGAGATATGTCCAATATTTCCAGTACTTATTTAGGTATTGTAATAGGAGCAATTATTGGTGCAATAATTAGTTGGTGGATTTACAATAGACAAAAGAAAACTTCTGAAAAACAAGATGATTCTATTAGCCCATATAGAAGAATTAGAAGAAAAACATGAACAAATTTTGAATAAGATTCAGATATTTGAAGAGAATAATAGCAAAATATTAAAAAATATTCTTATGTTAGAGAAGAAAATAGATTCATTATTAGAAAAAAAATAATTTAATTCCCCTATGAGATGGCGAACAACTAATTATTAAAGTATTTATCACTTTTGAAACTATTATTCTAGAGTTTTAAATAATTTTATAGAAATTATTATTATTGTCATAGTCTGAACTGGACATATAGTAGGATTATGGAATAAAAAGGTTCAGACTATGACTAGTAGTAGGTTGGCCTTATTTAGTTGATCTCACAAGAGATAAGTATCAACAAAGATAACCCAAGAGAATGCTATTTATCATTTTGTAATACTCATTCTATTTTTTTATATAATACTTTTTACTTTAAATTATTATTATTATCTTTTCTGAAATATCGCTAGTGTAATAGATTAATCATTAATTAAATAGATCAATTTGTAAATTTTTTTAAATTATTTATTTTAACTATATTTTCTTCTAAGATTGTTTAAAGAATAAGAAGGTTCTGTCTGGAGTTCTTTGGACTGAAAAGCCAGACTAGAGGACATGTAATAACATACATGAGCCTCAATGAACCTCATTTTATTGTTGTCCTAGCCTGAACATGTGAATGAAAGAGTTATAACGATCCAGACTATGACGATTGATTAAAGACGACAATTTTTTTCTCATAGTTGATGGATGTTTTTTTCCTCCTATGATCTTCTTTTATTTGTATGTGATGAAGATCACAAGAATATCTAATGAAATTATTATTTATTATTTGTGAAAATGTTCACTTGTATAAATTATAGTAAAATATTATGAATAATATCTTCTATTTATCTTCCCTAGAATAATAGACTAAATAATTAAAAAATAGAAACAATATAGACACAAATAATTATTTCCCAAATAGAATATCTAATTTTGCTGTTGCTATGATATCGGAAGTGTGAACATTGTTTACAATGCTAACCCTAATTTAGAAACAATAACTTGTTTTATTTTCTCAGTAATAAAAGCCATAGCCCTCCATCAGTAGTAAGAGCAAATTTAGAAGGCTATAGTATGTATATGGTCTCTTTATCTATTGGATATGATACTTGCCAATGATATAATATATAATACTTGAAGATAAATTAATTTTCATAGCCAGGTACTCATAACATCTGATTATGTTCATTACAGTTACATGAATTGATATTAAAAAATTTTCTTCATTGTGTATCATATTGCTTAAAATGATAAAATAAATTACAAATATTTTAGGAACTAAACATTATTTGAAAAAAGTATTACTTCTTTAAGAATAAAGAACTAACAATTATTCCTACCAAAGTAAAAGATCCAATGATTGCAGCAATAAATACAGTATCTGCTATTGATGCTAAAGGTTGCCCTACAACTGCTACAAATATCGAATATACAAGAATAATAAATCCAATCAAAGCAAATAGGCCAAAAATTATTGATTTAATAGCAAACGATGATCCTTTTTCTTCACCTCCTATTTCTCCTATAAATTCTGACATTTTTCCAAATATTTTATCCTTAATAGATTCACTTTTTCCTTGTCTTTTATAATTATCAGAATTTCTAGATAAATTTTCAGCCATTTCAAATATTATTCTATTTAATAATATAAAAACAATTTTTTAAAATTATTCCTAAAAATAAACTTTTTAGTAAAACCTATAGTCTTCTGGTATGTGATTTTATGTGAATATAGATTTAGAAGGTTATGGTATTGATTGATTTTGGATTGCCTTATAAGATTGGATCTGACTGGTATAAAAAAGGTTAGCATATTATATAATACTTGAAGATAATTTGTTTTTAAATATCATAGCCTTAACTGACTATATTATTTGAGTTTATAGGACTTTTGATTCATTATTATATTTAGATGATTGGTTTATTTTCTCTTTAACAGAATCTGATTGTTCATCCCATGAATGGATATTCTCATCAGTTTTTTCCTTATACAACCATTTGATTGAATTCACTATATGATCTTTAATTTGGGTCATATTTTTTTCATCTAATTTATCTGGTGGATAACTAAATTCAAAGATAATAGATTTTCCATCTCGTATGAAATTTATTATTTCTACATTAAATATTACATCAGGTAAATGCTCAAAATGCGTTATTCTTTTATAAGAAAATACACCTGCTTTTTCTCCATCAATTGTATACTTTTCCATACTAGGTTTTTCAATTATTTCATAGTCCCTATCCTTGTCAGAAGATCAAGAACATATACAGCCAATACTCTAGTCATTACATCTAAATTATCATAAGAAGATTTACCAGTACTATCAAACCTAAAATGTGTTCCCCAGAGATATTCTCCAAGTGGAAATGCTTCAAGTTTAGGTTCAAGATAAAAATAATCCTCCATAAATCGTTTTTCCTCCCAATTTGATGGATATTCCAAACTAATACCAATTGCCTCATTTACAAATTTCTTCCATTGAACAGTAGCAGAATTTGAATTTGAATAACAAGAAATGACAATATTAGAATGTCTTAGTTGTGGCCTCAAGTTTCCAAGCAATGAAGTAGAACTGGCAAATATAGAAATTACAAAAGAATATTTTAGAATAAAATGGAATTGTCTGAAATGCAATACAGAAGGATTAACATTGTTTATCAATAATAAAAACAACAAAAATAATGATAAGAAATGAATTCTAAATAAACTATAGTCCAAAGATATTTAGTCTAAAAATGATAGAATATACAACAGAGTGATAAAAAATGATGATATTAACCGACTTATTGTTTTTGTTGATTACAGATTTGATATCACTATATCCAGTTAGCAGGATAGTAAAATATCGAGATAGAAAAAAAGGAAGAGATTAATTAATAACAAGAAATGTTCTACTACTACTAGAAGAATGTTCTGTAACTGTTTGTTCTACGGTTTTTATAGTCTGTGGAACAGATTGTTCCATAACTTTGTTCTTTTCTTTATACTTTGTTAATTAGTCATGTCATGACTATTTAGACTCTTAATGAGAGCCTTTTAAAAACTAAAAAACTACAATATCTTTTAATTATGTTCACTATATTAAAATAGTATAAAATATGAATGATAATATTCCTGATATTTCTAATGAGAATGTTTCACAGGATTTAGATGATCATTTTAAGATTTTTAGAAAATATGCTGTTGAAGTAGATTATAACTTAATTGGGTATTGTAATTTTTGTAATACAAGAATAGATGAATTTGGTTACTGTGCCTGTAGTGGTGGACAACCAGATTGATATCTATTTATAGTAAAATTATTGATTAAAAGAAGAATCTTCTTTCTCGTCTTCTTTCAATATTAAACCATATTTCTTTTGATAATATGAATCTTCCACGATTTAAGATATTTAATACTAAAAAATCATTTTATATTATAAACAAAAAAATTTATGTTTGTGTAGATTTGTTGTTTTTTATATTCTTCTACTATCTAATCAAGGATTAATTAATGGCCTTTATTGGACAACTCCCATACGAGATCATTAAACATTGTATCAATATGGTCGATTTTAACATCCATACCATCAAGTGAGGGCTTCTGAAGTATGATTGGTTTCTATCAATTGTTTAACATCATCGATATTATTTCCTAATTGGGAATGAGTAAATCTCATATGACTCATCATTTGTTCTGAAGCACTTGTTTGAGCAAATAATACTACTGATAATGATGGAGGAATAACAAAAAGAATTCCAATCAATGACAGAAGAAGTACAATATTAATTGTCTTCATAGTATCATTATGCAAATTAATCTTTTAAACATTTATGACATTCTTTTATTTATTATTTTATTCCCGACCTTCTTCTTATTCTTCAGAACTAAACGAATCAAAATTTCCTATTTGGATCATATTCTTATACCAATTAATATAATTATGCTGACATTAACATCATGGTTATACATTTTAGACAATAATAAATTTAGCTAAGATAGGTAGCATATACAGTCTATCCATTTGATTGAGAGCAATAATCTTTCTAGAACAAGATTTGAGCAACTGTATAAACGAGAATCTGATGCAGATGTAAAGGAAAGAATGTTGCTTGTGTTAAATGTAGTATATGACAAACATATTCCTGCAGCACAAGTAGCAAGAGATCTGCATAGAAGAAGCAGGACATGGGCTTCTGATTGGTTAAAGAGGTACAGAGAAGAAGAAGAAGGAATAGAAGGATTAAAAACCAGATCAAAAAGTGGCAGACCACCACAGAAATACCACAAGAAATAGTATACAAGATAAAAAGCCAACTGTTATCCAGCAAGCAGGGTTGGACTACAAAACAGGTTAATGATATCATAGTCCGAGAAAGCGGAATACAATACCATCAGATTTACATCTACACATTACTTCGAAAGTGGGGATTCAAGCAGAAGGTACCAAGAAAAGGTACATGTAAACACAGCATCCATAGAAGAGAAAGAACGTTTTAAAAAAGAGCAAGAAAGATACTATTGGATAATCTCCTCCAGCAGGAAGGATTCACGGTAGTATCTACGGATGAATCATTCTTCTTCTATGATTCACTTGTCCGGAAAGTATGGATAAAGCATGATGAACGACCTGTAGTCAGAATTACTGGATCTCATCAAGAGAGTCAGTCTTGTTTGGTTCCATCAGTCTGGAAGGAAAACAATTGTTCAGACAGTATAACTGGTTTGATGAAAATACATTTATTAATCATATAAAACAGATACACAAGAAATTTCCAAAATGTTATCTGTTTCTGGATAAAGCAAAACAATAGCATTACAGATCAAAAAAGGTACTGCAATATTTTGATCTACACAAAAAGGATCTGATTCCCCAGTATATCTTCCAACAGCATCACCTGAATTTATGGTACTAGAAGAAGTGTGGCATATAGCCAAAAACGATCTACTTGTGTTACAATACTATTCATCTTTTACAGATTTGAGAAATAAAATATCTACATATTTTAGAACAAAAAGATTCAATCTTGATATGAGAAACTATTTGCTTGCTAAAATTGATAATTAGAAAACATAAGTAACTATATGTGAACAAATTTAGTAAATTCAAATCAGACGGTAAAGTATATCCTAAAAAGAATATGATGATGATGAGGTATGTAGGAATGGATCTACACAAGAACTATTTACAAATTGCAGTTGTAGATGAGAAAGGAAAACTAATCAAGAATAGTAAAATATACCACTTAGCATATGTTAGCTGACACCTTCCAACAGATAGTTTCTCATATTGAGATGAAATCTTTTTGTTCTAAAATATGTGGATATTTTATTTCTGAAATCTGTAAATGATGAATAATACTGTAGAACAAGCAAATCATTTTTGGCTATATGCCATATTTCTTCTAGTACCATGAATTCAGGTGATGCTGTGGGCAGATATACTGGAATTAGATTCTTTTTGTGTTTGTCAAAGTATCTCAGTACTTTTTTTGATTTGTAATGCTGTTTTGCTTTATCCAGGAACAGATAACATTTTGGAAATTTCCTGTGAATATGTTTCAGATAATCTAAAAATGTATTTTCATCAAACCAGTTATACTGTCTAAACAATTGCTTTCCTTTTAAACTTGTGGCACCAAATAAAACAGACTCTTGATGAGATCCTGTAATTCTTACAACTGGTCTCTCATCCTTCTTTATCCAGACTTTTCTTACAATAGAGTCATAGAAAAAGAATGATTCATCAGTAGATACTGCCGTGAATCCTTCTTTTAGATTATCCAATAGTATCTTCCTTGTTCTTTTTTAAAAAGTTCTTTCTCTTCTTTTGATGCTGTATTCACATGTACTTTTCTTGGTACCTTCTGTTTGAATCCCCACTTATGCATGAGTCTGTAAATGTGGGTATAATGGTATCTTATTCCACCACTCTTTTTTACAATTAGATCTTCTACCTGTGTTTTGTAGTCCATCCTTGTCTGTTGGATGCTAACTCGTTTTTTATCTCGTATAATACTTCTCCTGATATATCTGTGGAGGTCTTCCGATTTTTGTTCTGTCCTTTAAGCCTTCTAAGCCTTCTTCCCTGTACCTCTTTAACCAGTCAGATGCCCATGTTCTACTTCTGTGAAGATCTCTTGCTACCTGTGCAGGAATCTGTTTGTCATATGTTACTTTTAAAACAAGTAGCATTCTTTCCTTTACATTAGTATCATGTTCAGATCTGTATATTTTTTTGAATTTTACCTTTGATACTTTTGTAGCCAATAGATTATCTAGATTGATAGTACTTGCTATAGCTATTATGTCCTATAATGTATTATCTGATAATTAGATAAATGTCAGTATACTTATGCTAACTGGTATAGTTCAGTAGAAGAACTAAATGAGCACAATCATAAAGCACATTAATTAAATAATTTAAACTTCCACAATCATTTTTTTAAAGTATAATCTATTTAATGAGTAGTAAAGCCGACTAGAGTATTATTAGAAAAAACCATAATAGTTGCTGAATAACATAATCAATCAAAAACTAATAGATCAAATTTCAGATTCAATACTAATCAGCATTATATAAAAAGTTATTTTTCACCTTTTAGATGAAGGCTAAAATAAACCTCCGCCACCACCACGGCCTTTAAGGCTATCAAATATGTTATCTAGAAATCCTTCCCCTTCTGCTTGTTGTTGTCCTTGCTGTTGTCTTTGTCTTGTTTTCTCTCTCAATACCTTGATTGCTTCTTGATAAGCCACTTTTCCTTTTTCTCTATCACCATTACAACATTCACAAGATATTTCATCAATAACTTCATCTTCCGATATATTTTCTTGGGTACTTGTAAATCTTTGCCTTTCATCATTTGAAAATATATTTGTTATACCAGAGGGTAACAATGACATCAATCCTGATGCTCTTTGAGGTTCAGCATTTCTTAGCAAGAATCTTGATACCAAAGGCAGTGCCATTCTAGCAATATTAGAAGATAATCCACTTCTTTGTGAAAACATTCCAAATATATCATCCATGTCCATGTTATATCATAGACAATAAATCTTATAATAATTGCTTATTTACTATTTATAGTAGTAGTTTAATGTTATTCGTAATATAAAATTACAAAATAAAAAAAATTTTATTATGTATTTGTATTATTATTTATCTACATTTGAGGTATCTAATTCTTCAGATGTTATCTCATCCGTTATCTCTTTTTTGTCAGTAACTGTCTTCTTTTTTACTATAACTTCTTCTTTAACATAGGGTTTTTTTGTAACTTCTGGTTCTTCTCTTCTTAATGGTATTTTTATCTACTCTGGTGATTGTATAGGATCTTGTGCTTCTGCTTTTGTTTCATCACTTGGAGGCCTTCTCTCAATACTATCTATTTCTTCTCTTATTAATTGAACTTCTACTGTTTTGGTTTCTTTAACTGGTTTCTTGGTAATAACTGTCTCATCTACCACTACTCTCTTGGTAATATCTAATTTTTCTGACATTAAAGGAATAACTTTCTCTTTTGTATTGCTTAATGATTTATCCACATCATCAGTAGTAGTAGTTTCTCTTTCCATCCCTCTATTACTAAAATCATCTACATTTTGAGATTGCATATATGAATTTCTTGCCTCTTCTTTGGTTACTTTGAATAATACTCTATTACCATCATATTCTTGAACTAGATTTGTTGGAAAGGAGAAAATTTCTTTATCAATTATACCCTTTTGAGTTATGATATATTCTGGATCAACACTTTGGATCTCGCCAAAATCAGCATCGTCAATTCCTCTTGCTTCTTTTTTTATAGTTTCCTTCCATGGAAAATCATTAGAATTCACATAGTATTCTATTTAATAAATTATTTAATAATTCATGCTTTAATTTTCATAACCTTTGGTATTAATGATGCTGATAGTGATAAGACATCTGCTCAAGAATTAGTAGAAAAGTCTTGTAAATCTCCTTGTTCTCCCATTGCAGAAATGTGCATTGCAATGTGTGCATAGAACGGCTAAATAAATTAATATTTTTTTTAATATTCTTTTTCTATCTAATAATATTTTTTTTGTTGTCGCCTTGCTATTATTGTTATTATGATTCAATCGTAGTAAACAGCATTTAATTTAAAATAAGGTAATACCTAAAGATCTGAAACAGTTTTTACAAGCATTTTTGACATAATTGGATACAAATCCATATGTCGGTTATTAAATCTGAATTCAATCTCCTTTAGATATAAATGAAAATATTGTCTAGGTACACCTCGATAAATATACAGCCATGTCTTGGCATAACTCCAGAATCCTTCTATTCCATTAATATGTGAGTATCTTCTCTTACCTATTCCTTGTTACCATGAGAAATCGAGTTATGTTTTCCAATTAAACTCAATGTTGCATAAGCAGTATGATCATCTGTATAATATAGTGATCCTTTTCTTGTGTGCTGTTGTATCAGAGGAATCAATGTTTCATGTTTTCTGTCAGACACTGGAAATGTAATAACAATTCCAATTCCATTCCTTTTGTAGATACCGAAAACTAGATTTTTGTGCTCAATAGAACCCCATCCACGCTTCCCTCCTTTATATGATGACCTCCAAATAATGCCTCATCAATTTCTATTTCTCCAGATAGTTTCAGATTCTGTATTTCCAGTATAAGCGAATCATAGATTGCTTGCCTGAATATTCTAAATGTACGTTCAATTGTTGCTAAATTAATAGATACATACCATCGTATTCTGTAAGCAGGAACACCAAGTACAAATAGATATAACAAATGAGATATAATATCAAACGAGATTTTTAACCTTGCCAAATAGGTACATGTGAAATCACTAAAAACATGCCTACACCGTTTACATGAATATCTCCTCCTTCTTTTCTCACATGATGATAAATGATTTATGTACCTGTAGTTACATCTAGGACATTTTCTTTTTCCACTCCATCTACCCTGCTGAAAATATAACCTACTTTTATGACTGTTTGTAGCCAATTCTAATGGATTGATCTCACGCACAAACCACGCATAAGATAACAATCATTATTATGTACTTTTTGTTTCAAATGTTTAGGTATTACCTAAAATAATAATAAAAAGACTATTTTTTATCATATCTAAAGTTTATTATATTCTACAAGTCTTGATAGAATCGTATCAGTTATGCAATTATCTCGTCGGGTTGCGAGGCATTTTTGCCTCTACTTTTACCTTATATACAAAGGAAAGTCTACTATAATATAAGAGAAAAATAATACAATAGATATCTTTAGTATAAGTAGAGTAGATAGTAAGATAATTATTTAGGTATTTTCTAAACGAACTAGAATAATACTAATGTTTAAAGCAGTGACATCATCATTAAAAATTATAAAAATTCCAACAACATCAAAAAAACAACTTGTTTTGTTATCATTAATCTTTTGCATAATTAGAAAGATTACAGCTATATTCCTCTTTTTTAGCAGTTATTTCGTAGATTTGCTAAATTATGATAGGTTATCCAGAAAACCATTATTATTCAGGTCATTTACTGGACTGGAACTATCTGAATTTGATTCCATTTGCAAACAAGTAGAATCAAAATATCCAGACTATGAAACTAAACGTCTATCTAAAAGAAAGGATAGAACAAGATCAATAGGTGCAGGAAGACATTTCAAACATTCAATCAAAGACAGATTTCTCATGCTTCTTGTGTACTATAAACTATACATAACACATACACTTTCTGGTTTTCTGTTTGACCTAGATCAAAGCAATGTACATAGAGATATACGCTATATGGAACCTATAGTATCAAGTTGTATTCCATTACCTCAAAAGTTATACAATATAACAAGACGATTGAGAACTGTACAAGAAGTAGAGATATACTTTCCAGGATTTAAAGCGTTTATAGATTCAACAGAACAGGAGATACAAAGACCTAAAAATAAAAGAAAGAGGAAAAACTATTACTCTGGTAAGAAGAAAAAACATACTGTAAAGACACAACTGATGGTAAACAAAGAAGGAAAGATACTGCATAAATCAAATCAGCACAAGAAAGGAAAACAGCATGATTATTCTGTCTACAAAGATGAACATCCAATAACACCACCACAGGTTAAAAACTATTTTGACCTTGGGCTATTATGGAATAGAAAATGATTTTCCTGACCTTAAAGCAGTATTACCAGTAAAAAAGAAACGTAATATTGAACTCACCAAAAAAGAAAAGAGATACAACAAGAGACATAGTAGACAGAGAGTAATTGTAGAGCACACTATCTGCAGGATAAAGAAGTTTGGTATAATGGGAAGCAGATACAGAAACAGATTGAAACGGTATGACGTAATGTCTGATATTGTTTCTGGTTTGGTTAACTATAGAATAATCCATAGCAGTAAAAAAAGATAATTGTAAACCAATAAACAATGAAAATATTGTGTAGACTTTCTAATTACGCAAAATATCTATTATATATAATAGTTATAGCAGTTTCCATAATCAGTAGCAATGGTGTTGGTTATGAATCATCTTCATTTACTGTATTTGCACAAATAGAGAAAGATACTAATCAAAAAATGTTATTGCACTCTCAATCTATAGCAAATAACAATAGTAGCATCAATGCTAATAGTACTACTACTTTTTCGTCCATTGGCACAATAAGTTCTCTAGTTATAACAGTTCCTGAAAATGAATTTAATATAACAAATGCATTCAAAGTAATACTAACAGGAGACTGGATTTTAAATGTCCATAATGGAACTTTAACAAACTTTGAAGCAAATTTTTTGGCATCTCCTATGGATGGTTCTAGAGGACATATCCATCAAATAACAAATTTTAGTACAAATGAGAACGCAATGATTCAACTTACACCAGATTATAATAGTTTATCAATTAATGGAACTGCTGATATTAAAATAAATGGAAAAACTATATGGAATAATGTAGATTTATCAATAATTATGTCCAAAGGCAGTACAATAACTATTGATCCAAATGATAAACAAACAGACAATCATTTTGGAGATCAACAAGTATATGGAATAGTTAATCGTTTGATTGTTATGTAGACTCTATTCTTATTGTTATCATATTGTTATCAGTAAGCATATCAATTTCTTATCTATCTTTGCAAGTTTTATGAATCATCAAAATTATTGATAGATATCAAATTATGTTTTTTTTTGTTTGTATTATTCAACTCTTGGTAAACTCGTAACAT
>CAWIYT010000217.1:0-7799 GCA_963840085.1 uncultured Nitrososphaerales archaeon | reverse complement strand
TCTTAACAGAGCCTATTATTCTGTCAATCCTTTATTATCTTTTGATTAAATAACAACCTCCGAAAATTACTGCCACTGCAATAATTTGATAAATAGTAATGTTTTCATTTAGAAATATTGTTGCAAATATCATTCCAAATATTGATGATGTAGAAAATAATAACATTGTTTTTACTGTCCCAATTCTTTTAAGACTATTAAGAAAAAAGAAGAGAGAAATTCCTAATCCCAACGAGCCAGCAAATACTAAATACGGTATATGAAATATATCAACCTTAAACTCCTCAATTCCAAAGATAATAATAGTTAAAATAAAAAGTAATGAGCCTCCAATTAGCGATTTTAAAACTATTATTTTTGGTATATGAATTGTTTTGGAAATAATTTTGCTTATGTTATTATCAAGAGCCCAAAAAAGTGTCGAGCCTACAATAAGTATATTTCCTATATTTAACTCTAAAGCAAAATTAGATATCTGTACATTGGTAGTAAGAATAACAACACCAGATAAAACAAGTATGATTGCTACTATTTCCCGTCTAATTATTTTTTCATTAAAAAATATAATAGCCAAAAGAATTGAAAATAAAACTTCACCATTTACCAAAATTGAAGAGTCAGATGCAGAAGTGCTTGAAAGACCATAAAAGAAAAGAGATGGTGCTATAACAGCTCCACAAATACTTGTAACTAAAAGCAAAAAATATTTTCTATTTCTTTTTTTATTAGAACTAGATTCTCTGGAAATAGTATTATCAGAATTAATTGATGATAATTTCAGAAATGGCATTAAACTTAATCCTGCAATTATATACAGTAAAGATGAAACTGATAATGCATTTTGATCTTCGAGAACTGGTTTTGTTATCGTAGATACTGAACCAAACAGTATTGCTGCAATAATGGCTGATACATAACCAATGCTTTCTTTTTTTATAGGATGAATAAACATATTAAAAAAATTAGTGTTTTTTAACTAGTAATAAAATATAAAAATATTATTATTTTGATTTCAGGTTAAAAAGGCTCTGTAAGTTGGGATGTATTTTTGTATGAACAATTTTCATTACTTTCATTGGATTTTCCTTATTTTTTATTGCATTATTAAATTCTGTTAATCCATTTTCAAGTTTAAGATAGTTTTGATTATTAGTAGTATTATTTTCTTCTGATAATGGAAGAGAAGCTGTAGATATATCATTATTGTATTTTTCTAAAGCGTTATTAGAAAAGGCTAATGCACTTTCATAATTAGTAAGATTTACAATATTAGAATGAATCGATATATTTGTATAAGCATGATTATTATGTCCGTTAGTAGTAGTCGTTTCATTCGTTGTTGTTTCATTGATCAAATTTGACATATTTGTTAGGTCAAATCCAACATTATAGGCCTCACCATAATTTTGAAGAGCTGTATCAACAATGCTTGCTAATACTAAAGCCTGAATAGTTGAATTATTCAATTGTTCTACATCGATTCTTGTAGATATTGCCTCTTCTAAGATAGCATCAATAGTTTCTACAGTATCAGTAAGTTGTGATTGATCTGTTTGAGATTTAGCTTCTTCCAATAATTGATTTAAGATATCTTCTAATTCATTTGCAATTCTCTCATTTCGTTCTGCGATTTTATCTTTAGTATGAGAATCATAAGTGAGAAGGGCATTATTAGCGTGTTGTTGAGCTGAACTTGAATTATTATTACCTGTACTATTTGCTACAAGTTCTGATTCAACTTTAATTTTATCTACAAGTGTTAGAAAATGTGCACTTTCATCTGGAGAAAAATTATGAGCGAAAGACTTTTCAAATGAAAAAAGATTAACACTGCCAATAATTATTGTAAAAGATGTTAGTAATATTGTAATGATGTTATTTTTTTTAAAATTTAGATTAACTATCATTTTAAATTATGTTATTTAAATGTAATAAGAATTTTATTATTGTTCTTGTTTGCCTGAATAGTATACTAATTTATAGCCTTTTGATTTATGAAAGCAATAAAAATAAACAGCTGTTTCTAATAAAATATTGAATAGATATAGTTAAATTTAAAATGGTAATAGAAAAGTTATATTATTATACTTTTGAATATTAAGCATCAAAATATATTTAATTTTTTAATATTCTTGATGAGTTTTATAATATTATCAAGTCAAAGTATAATATTGTCTGATGCTCAGATTAACGAATCAAAAATTCAACGATGGGTAGATAAAAGTAAAAATATCCTGATTCAATTTGCTTATTCGCCTGAGAAACCTATTATAGATACTTTTACTGAATTAAAGTTTAGTGTTAAAAATTTAGGAACAGGAGAACATATCGAAGATTTTGACGCAAGAGTAGTTGTTACAAATGGTCTAAGATTATTTAAATTTGAAAATATTACTGTTGCAGATGGAGATTTTTCTGTAAAATATTTATTTCCTGATGATGGGACACATCAAGTTTTAACAAGGATAAATACAAATACTTCTATTCTGCTAGCATCATTTAGTGTATTTGTACCTCATCAATCTCCTCCATCTCTATTAAATCCATTTTCAAATACTCCAGGTCAGCAAAATGAGAATGAACACTTGACTAATATTATTATTACAATTATTATTTTAATTGCTGTATTAACTTTAACAATTATAATGATAAAAAAGGCAGCTGTTCGATAAAAATACATTAAAAACTAAAGAAGTTGAATAGTCATGGTTTCGGTGCTCAATAACTATACATTCAATAAAAAAATTATCATTAATAAAAAAATTAAGTATTATAAAAATTAAAAAATAAAGCAGATAATTATTTTTGATTATATAAATTCTAATCGATAGAGTTTAATTTTGATTTTAATTTATGTCTAAAAATAAAAAGTATTTTATTTTATTTTATTTTATTTCCTTCTTTACCATTTATTGATTTTACAATTCCATTTATTGGTTGATTGAAAAAATGATTTCCAGTATCTTCATTATCTAGCTTAAACTTTATTGTATCACCTTTAGAAATTGTGATATTGATATCTGTGTTGTTATAAGGAATTTGATTATTTAGTTTAACGTCAGCAACACCAGAAATTAATAAATTCTTTTCTGGATCTAATATTATTTTACTATCATTGGTTTTGAAATTAATAAATTCATGGGTATGCCATCTTGTTCCATCAGCAAGTACTTTTATAAATTTTGCATAAAGATTAGTTATTTTTCCACTATTAGCAGCTAGATTCCAGTCTCCAGATAAAACAAATTTTTTATTATCGGGTACATTCCAACTACTACTCGTATTATCTGACATAAATACCAAAGAACTGATTGCTCCTTTCATATCAAAAGTATCAGTAGAATTTTGAGAACCTGCCTTATTATCAGAATCATTTGTTTGTCCAAAAACTTGATTTATACTTATATCGTATATAATCAAACTCATTATTCCAATACTAGCTATAAGAGGTATTATCAAAGTAATTATCCTAAGAGATTTCATTTGATCTTAAATAATCATTATATTAGATATGGATTTCTCTACTTTGTTAAATCATATTTCTTTTGATATTCTGGGTTTTGTTATGCTGCTTGGACAATGATTTATTCAATATGCCCCACGACTATGAATATTATTATAATAAAAGACATAATTTACTGGCTAGATTAAAAAATGGACATGATCTATACAATTACTATTTATTTTTTTTAAAAATTCTTGAAAATTATTTTAAAAAATTAACATATCAAATGATACATTTTAGTGTATGATATTGAACGATAAAATATGCATCTTTTTATATATCTAAGTTTTTTATCAATTTAATGAATATTAATTTTAACAAAAGAAACAACAACAGATACTTGATTCTTTTTGTTATGGTATTTCTATTTAGTGCAATAGTTTTCCTTGCTAATTATGAAGACATAGAATCGGTATTTGCAAATCCTCAAGTTACTATCAAAGATCAGATGAATAACATGATGGGAATGCAAAATCAGAATATGATGATGGACCCAAGCCAGATGCAGGCAATGATGAAACAGATGAATAAGACTGGCATGATGATGGGACCAATGATGGGACAGATGAATAAATAACACTCTCCTTTTTCTCATTTTTTGCCAAATCTTCTTATTCAAATTTCTTAATTTATATGATTACTATACTTTTTTCATTTTTTGGCTTAACATAATACTTTTATTTTAAAATTGCAAATTTTAAAACTATATGAAATGCGCAGATTGTAATTGTTCTCCAGAAGAATGCAAAACAAGCTCATCACCTAGAGGATGTCCTAATTGTAATTTAGAAGATTGTTGTTGTTGGAATGGAATAAAAATGAAAAATCTAATTTTCTTTAAATTTTCTTATTTGTTTTATAAAATATATATCCTTTCTATTAGAACAAAACAATTATTATTAATCAATTAAAATAAATAAAAAATATCTATCCAAATCTAATTTAAACATTCAATTAAAATCCTAATAGTCAAACATGAGACTTAAATACCATTTTTATTCTTTCACTTTTGTGAATAGATTTCAAAAAAATAAAGATATTACTAACAATAGTGTAGGAAAATCTTTTTCAAAGATTTTTATAAGAAAAATTCTTCTTGTTGTTGTATTTGGTATTGGTATTAATACCATTTTTTTCTTTCATTTGAATTATAATGACTATAATATATTTGCTCAGGAAACAAATGACAATAATGAACTTTCTATTGAAAATCTGATAAAAAGTGGTTCTCCAATATTAGGAAATCCAGATGCACCAGTTACTATATTGGATTTTAGTGATTTTCAATGTCCAAATTGTGGAAGATATGTTAAGAATACTGAACCCATATTAAATGAAACTTATATACAAACTGGAAAAGCTAGTCTAGTATACAAATATTTTCCAGTTGTAGGGTTTGATTCAATGAATCCTGCTTTGGCAGGACAATGTTCACAGGAACAAGGCTTATTCTGGCAATTTCATAAATTGTTGTTCGCTAATCAAAAACCAATTGATTCGGGATGGGTAAGTAAAGATAATTTAAAGAATTTTGCATCTCAAATTCCAGGATTAGATCTACAAAAATTTTCAGAATGCCTAGATAGCGAACATTATAAAGATCAAATAAACAAAGATTTGGAAATGGCTAAAAAATATCAATTGCGAGCTACGCCTTCTTTTATAATTGTAAAAAATGATGATGCTGATAGAACAGATCCAGACATTCTTACAGGAGCTCATCCATTTCCTTCATTTGCAGCTATAATAGACGAAAAATTAGAGAATAAACAATAATAATATTTAGTATAAGATGTAGTAATACGTATGAACACCCACTATTTCTTTTTCCTACCTTCTTTTAGGATTGTTTTCTCTAATCCATTATATTTAATTACATCTGCAATAGTAACAATTCTATTTTGGATTATATTAAATATTGCTGGAGAATTACTCTTTTTTTCTCCTATCTGGGTTTTTTATCTTCCTGATGATGCCATATTTGGTTTTATTCTTACCAATATCACTGCAGTACTGATTGGAATAGTCTTAAGTATGAATATATACATAATAAGAAATTCAAAATTAAAACTTAGCAGATCTTTATTTTCAGGTACATCAATAGGGTTGATATCCAGTACTTGTGCAAGTTGTTCATCAATAGGGTTTGCTCTAGTGTCTACATTTGGTGGTATTGGAATTTTAATTTCAAACTTCTTTTCTGTATATGAAATTCCACTAAGAATAATTTCTATTGCTATTTTAGTATATGCAATATATTCTGCTCATGATAGAATAACTAAGAGTTGTTTACTTGATTTTAAAATAAAATAAAGTAAAATTAAAATTTTTTCTCCATATATCAGAAAGTAGAGGTAAGAAATATTGGTAACTTAACACAGTCAAATTGTATTGTAATTCATGAATTTATCATAGCCTTGCTATCTTTTTCTATGAATCACTAATTGATAAAGTTTATAGAGTTAATTCAAATATTTAAATAATATTTATAAAAGGAATTAATATTAAAAAAACAAATTTCTCATCTATAAAATTTATGGACATGAATCACAATTTTATAATATTAATTATAAACTAGAGGCAAAAATGCCTCGCAACCCGACGGGCCCGTTATGTATTCGGGTTCATATACATGTTTTATCAATACAATAAGCATAGAGAAAAGAAGGAGGTTCAAGAAAGACGACAGTTAAGCTATCTACTACAATCAACAACATTGAAAGAGATGTTGTAAATTCAGAAAATAAGCAATTACTAGTACAATTCTTTGACTTTATGAAAAGAGCAGGTACGTCAGAAAAATATCAAAATAATAACCTGAAAGCATTAATCGTATATAGTAAATTTCTTGGACCATCAGTTTCATTTTTTGAAGTAGAAAATAAAAATCAGGTTATTTCATTTTTGGATACAAAAATAAAAAATAGTGAAAATGACCCAGATAAACGTTGGATAACAACGTGGAATGATTACCTTGTAAGAATCAAATACTTTTTTAGATGGATGTATAACTGCAAGGATAAAGACCTTGATGATGTTCCATTTTCAGATTGGGAAACGCCTGATTTTGTAAAGATAAAGAATAAAAAGACAAAGAGGATTAGTCCATATCTTGAAAACGAGTTATGGGAAAAAGATGATTTATTAACTATAATAAAATACGAATCGTACAAAAGAAATAAAGCTATTCTTGCATTACTCTGGGATTTAGATGCTAGACCGCATGAATTAACTTTGTTAAAAATTAAACACATCCGTTTGAGAGACAAATATGGAGAAGGTGAAATCCCTCATGAAGCAAAGACTGGCACTGGACCTATATTGCTTACTACATCGTTTCCTTATGAAAAATACACCTGCAAAGATATCAAAATAATAACCTAAAAGCAATTATCGCTTATAGTAAATTTTGGACCATCAATTTTTTTTTTAATGACTATTACCAAAAAAGTCCATTTAGTGTATGTCTATAATTTGCAATGATTTGAAATAGAGATTGATATACTTTTCATTAACAACTTTAATCAATTTATATATCGATATAGGTTTCTTTAGAATGTTAAATTTATAATTACATTCTAGATTATCATAGGTGCTCATTATAATTACATTCATTTTAGGATTTATTTTCTGAGCTTTTCTCGTAGCCAAAAATAATCCATTCATTCGTAACATTTTATGGTCGGTAATTAGTAATGAGTATTTACTAGCTAGAAAATCTTTCTTGATGTGGTTATATGCTAATACTGGTTCAGTAAAAGAATAAACATCAGTAGCCATTCATTTTTAATGTCTCACTGAATAAGTTTACTAGGTCAACATCAGTGCCAACGATAGCTGACTTGAACTTTTTCATTTTACCATGAACTTTTAATTGTTTGTTTGCTTCTTTAAGTTGTTCATATAATTCTGCTTGTATCCAAAGACTTTCAAATATAGAAGCATATGATATAGCAATATGCTTGCTATTGGAGTATGCAGCCAATCCTGATGCATCATAAGAGTGATCCTTAGTATCGTCTTTTGTTTCTATAATTAGAGATTCTTTTCTATCAACAACTACAATTCCAATTCTAGTATCCAAGCTCATTTCGATAGCCCTGATATCTATTTCAGGAAATACCAATAATACTTCATTTACTATCTCTCTAATTTGCTTCTCATCAGCATGGATTAATACTCGAACTTTGATATCATTTTCCATTACTTCTTTGAATAGATGCATTATACCCATACGTACTTGGCATCAAAGTCATGGATTGAGGAAATATTTTTAGTACTTCTTGTTCTGCTG
>CAWIYT010000216.1:0-22933 GCA_963840085.1 uncultured Nitrososphaerales archaeon | reverse complement strand
ACTTAACTTATTAAGAGATATGCTCAGGAACTTTGCCGCTCTATATTAGAACATATGTTTAGTAACTATCCGTATCATTTGACTGAAGAAGAAAAAATAAGTAGAAGGCAAGAGTGCATAGCTTTTGCAAAGGATGAAAAATTCCAAGCGATTGCATATGATATTAATAGAGAATTAGATTCATCTTTTGAGAATTTTACCAGATATAGTAAGGAGTAGCGAATTTATAATATAATATTTATCTTGTACAAAATTAACTTTCACTCTAACATAACAAATATCTTTGGATGAATCAGAATGGAAAACAATAATGAACATATAAAAGAAAACAAATCTGTAAATATTTCAACAATCAGAATCAATCCTGACTATTCTAAACTGCTAAGTCCATTATCAAATTCAGAATATGTTATGTTAAAAGATTCTATAAAAAAGATGGATTACATTATCGAATAGTTATAAATCCCAAAGGAGAAATATTAGCAATCATCACAGATACAAAATATGCAAGTAACTTAAAATAATATTACTAGAAATAATAAAGTATGATATTAAATACTTCGACAATCTTATTGAAGAAAAAAGATTTTTTATATATAAACCTAAAGAGAATACAATTAAATGATTTTTAAAAGGCAGAATGCTTACAATTTAGAAGATATTTACAAAAAAACAGGCAAGATTAAGGCAATTATCTAAACTAATATTCTTGAATATTTACTAAGTAAATTCAATAAAATACTATATGAGAAGAAACATTATTAATCTTATATTAAACCTTTATACTTTCTTTCATAGTTTTCAATTTTTTTTCTTCTATTAGTAAATTAAAAATTTTTTGCAACTAATATATACATATTTTTATGCACAACTAATTTTGCATGAAAGTAGATGAGTACAATGAAAATTTTATGGTAGCAGTGAAAACATATTGAAAGTAACAGGTAACAATAAAAAAATGATATAAGCACTAGTGTAATAGAAATATTATGAATGGATTTAACAGTTAAAGAAAAAGAAAAACATGTTTTGAAATTACGTGAAGAAGGTAAAACTTATAGAGACATAGCACATGAGCTTCGAATGTCTCCAAGAGAAATAAGTAAAATTCTAAAAAAAGCAAATGGTGAAAAGGAAGAAAAAGAAAGAAAGAAAATAGTATTATCAAAGACAGCTAAGGCATTACAACTTTTTAAACGTGGAAAGAGTCCAACAGAAGTAGCTATAAAACTGGATTTGAGTCCACAGCAAGCTCAATCTTTATACTTTAATTATTTGTCTTTGAATAACCTTCATCATTTTGTGGAAACATTTAAGCAATTTGACAATGACTCACTTCAAGATTTTATCGATTATTACTATTTCATGAAAGAGAATGGAATAAGCAAAGAGGAAATAGTTGAAGCAGTTAAAATCAGTAATGATTATCCAAAAATTAAAGAAGAATATCATGAGATTTCTGATCAATTACCAGATCTCCGAAAGGAGAGAGACTTTTACCTTTCAGACAATAAATTATTGAAAAGCAAAAACTTGTGAAATGAATGATGAAAGTAATTCATTATTATCAAGGATTGAATCACAAAATAAAATTTTAGAATTAACTGAGAAGGAATTAAATAAAAAAAGACAGCTGCTAGATACAATAAAGAATAGTGAAGATTATACTAATCTTAAACGCTCTTATTTCTGAATGTTTCAGCTAGTTGTAACAAAGAATTTCCATGAATCTTTGTTCTCTTGTCTTGGTTCTATTGTTATGAATAAACTGGAATGTTTTGGAGTATACCTGTAAATTGTACTTGTTTACACCCATGAACTTTCTTATCCATAACTGGTACAGGTTGCTTCTGCATTCACAATTATTCACATGAACAATATCATTTGCGTATTCTTTCTGTGAATGGATTACACTTTTGTGTATGAAGCCATGTTCTTCCAGCTGGTCATATGCTCTATATTCATCTGTAAATACAGTTGAACCATACTCTACTCTGGTACATATAATATCAAGAAGTGACTGTCGTACAGGAACATCAAAATATGTCATTCCGTTCCTTCTTTGATGAATACATGTTATCATTGGATGATCCTTGTAAAATGTTCCTCTGCCTCTCCAGGGTTTTAGCCCTCTTTTCCTGGGTTTTCTTCCTGATTTTACTATCTCATCATGATATGATCTACCTTTCAGTCCTGCCTTGATATAGAATTCATCACCTTCAACATTACCACCGAGTTTAGCAGATGATGATGAGGAAGATGATAACTTTTCCATAACTGTTCTGATAAATCGATAGCATATTGGAATTGGTATAACTACCTCAAGCGATACCTGTCTTATTGAACATCCGGGCCAGAGTACAAAGTATAGATACATTGCCAAAAACCATATCTTCAATGGTGTATGTGAATAATGAAATACAGTACCTGTTTTGTCATTGAACGATCTTTTACAATGCTTGCAAAAGTACTTTTGGTAGGATCGATACTGACCATCCTTCTTTACGTTATTTGACTTACAATGTGGACATAATATGTAGTCTTTCCATCTGGCCTTTCTCAGTAAACTGGTACACCAACTTTCATCAGGAAGAGATGTGGTTAAAGTAAACACATCCTAATTATGTTTTATGCAGCTTTAAGCTTGGCTGAAACATTTGTCAATAAGAGCGATCTTAAAAATCAAATTGAAGAACAAATACTAACGATCTTTTCATCGCTCCCATGATCAGATGTGCAACAGGAAGACTTCAAATTAAATTGGTTCTTTCATACCTATTCGAACAATAATTGAATTAAATCCAGAAAAAGTGACTCTTAAGGCTGGTACAGTTCTTATAATCCTCAATGAATTATTACTCAAATTCTGGATTTTGGCCTTGGTCATGACTGGAGAAAAAAGTGCAGTGTAAATTGCATCAAACAAACTTTACATACAACCGTTGCATTAGGGATCATGCAAGTAACAGATGGTGAATTTATACAATTTCTAATACCAAAATCTTGGAGCGAAAATAGTCGGAGTAGCAGCAATTAAACCACCTAATTCTATACAGTTAGAGCTATTATTTTAATTTGATCAATGATCTACTTGTTCTGGAATTGCAATAAACACCTACAATCTGGTCCACTCAACGGCATCAGTAAATCGCAGTCTCCAACCAAAATTCTTTCCCCTCTTTGACAATCCCGTCTCGTGGTTTTTTTTCAATAAATCAGATCCTAATCTATGTACTGCCTTGCAATATCATATAAGTTAAGTATCATATCTTAGGCCAACTACCTATGCATCTAAGATACCTTCTTACAGTACATAAGAGATTATATTCTGTTTCGTAGTTGATAGTTTGCACATATATCTTTCTTGAGATTTCTGTTTACTTTTGTTTCTACAAGATTTAGGAATGGTGCACGTGTTGGTAGAAATAGTACAGTTAGCCAGTATGATTGTTTTTCCATATAGTGTTTTGTCTTTTTACTGACATGAAAAGATGCATTGTCTATTACAAGGATGAATCTCTTGATATCTCTTTTTCTTACATATCTTTTGATGCTGTTTAGATGGTTTATGAAATCATTACTGTTCTCTTGTTTTGCTTGTATTGAATTTAATTCTATTTAGTGAATAGAGAAGGGTTATGAATACATTGACTTTATCATTAGATCCTTTATGGAGTATCTTTTGCTGTTCTCCTCTTTTCATCATGTATGTCCTGGTTATGTATGGTTGCAGATGTAACCATGTTTCATCTTCAAATCCTAGTAGAATCTTTTTTTAAAAGTGCAGAGGATATCTTCTTGTATCTGTCTATCTTGTTCTTCTTTTCCTCATAATCTATGCCTTTTTCCAGTTCAAGTTTTGGCTGTTTTTGTATACAATACCTAAATCCTGAATTATCCTCCTCACGTTTGCATGGGACTTGACATTCATTTCCAGTAATGATGTGAGATATAAGTAGCTAAAAGTCTGATACTCCAGCAGGTATTTTTGAGATAGCCAAATGTCCTGGGTGATTCATTCAGTACTATGTCTTTTATCATTTCTTTGTTTTTGTGGGTAGATATTACTGGTTTTCTACCTCCATTCTTTCTCTTTTATTTCTTATTCCATCAAGACTGTATTCTCTATATTTTTTAATCCAGCCATACACATTGCGGTAATTGACACCAAGGTTTTTGGCTATAGTTCGATAAGGTATTCCTTCCATTTTTTGTTTTATAGCAGATGCTCTTCTCTGTATTCCTCTTTGTCACGAGTACTCTTCATGAATGAAAATAATTCCTTTTTCTGTACACTAGATAATTCTAGTCTGACAGGATTATTTGGCACATGTTGAAAGATGTATAATAAAGCTAAATCTATTTCTATATTTATCCTAAATGGATAGCACAATGTTGATAAAAGATTAGAGACTTAACTTTGTATATGTTCTCTTGTATCTGAATTGTATCATGATTGTGATTTTTGTTTATAAGCAATGGCTACAATTCCACCATTCAATAAGAATACAAAAATTAATTGTTTTTCTCTCTAACTGTTAGATTTTTCATTTAAAAAGTTATAATTGGTCCGATAAATGAGCTAATGCATCTTCCTTTACCTTGTCATTTTCTCTCAATGATTGAGTGATTATCTGTAGTTCTTCAATCCTTGTTTCTTAGTGTGAATTATAATCCCATGAACAGAAGTAATGGATTCAAATCCCCTCACAAGTTAATAGTTTACTTAAATTACATCCATAGAATGACATATTATGATCACAAATAACTTTTATATGGAAAATGTATATATTCATTTAAGAGCCTATCTGAAAAGTAGTTTAGAGTATTTGAGTTTAGGGTACAATAGATTTATTCGACAAAGCTAAGTGTCTCTACACTAGATCTCTTGTGCAATAGACAAGATTACAGCTATATTCCTCTTTTTTAGCAGTTATTTCGTAGATTTGCTAAATTATGCCAGATTATCCAGAAAACCATCGCTATTCAAGTCATTTACTGGACTGGAACTATCAGAATTTGATTCAATTTACAAGGAGATAGAATCTAGATATCCACAATACGAGATAAAACGTCTATCTAAAAGAAAAAGAACAAGAAAAGTAGGTGCAGGAAATCATTTCAAACTGACAGTACAAGACAGATTTCTCATGCTTCTTGTGTACTACAGACTGTACATAACACATACACTTTCAGGATTTCTATTTGATCTGGACCAGAGTAACGTGTACAGAGATATAAGACACATAGAACCACTAGTTAAAAGATGTATTCCATTACCAGATAGACTGTACAATATTACTAGAAGATTAAGAACTGTACAAGAAGTAGAAAAGTACTTTCCTGAATTCAAGGCATTTATAGACATAACCGAACAGGAAATACAAAGACCAAAAGACAAGAAGAGAAAAGCGAAACTACTATTCAGGCAAGAAGAAAAGACATACTGTAAAGACACAACTAATGGTAAACAAAGAAGGAAAAATACTGTATAAATCAAATCATCATAAGAAAGGAAGAAAACATGACTATACAGTTTACAAGGATGAACAACCTCAAACACCATCACAGGTAGAAAATGTCCTTGATTTAGGATATCTAGGATGTGAAAAAGATTTTCCTACTGTAAAGTATAGTCTACCAATAAAGAAGAAGAAAAGAAATACAGTATTAACTAAGGAAGAAAAAGAGTATAACAAAAATCATTCCAGACTGCGAGTAATAATAGAGCATACTATCTGTAGGATAAAGAAATTTTGTATAATGGGCACAAAATATAGGAACAGACTGAAAAGATATGATCATATTTCAGATATTGTATCTGGTCTTGTGAATTACAGGATAATGAAGAATAGTGTATCACCGTAACTGGATATATCAGGATTAAGAATAAGATGTAGATCTAATGTAACTGCACAAGAGATCTATTTATCATCATGTGAGAAAAGAAGGAGGAGATATTCATGTAAACGGTGTAGGTATGTTTTTAGTGATTTCACATGTACCTATTTGGCAAGGTTAAAAATCTCGTTTGATATTATATCTCATTTGTTATATCTATTTGTGCTTGGTGTTCCTGCTTACAGAATACGATGGTGTGTATCTATTAATTTAGCAACAATTGAACGTACATTTAGAATATTCAGGCAAGCAATCTATGATTCGCTTATACTGGAAATACAGAATCTGAAACTATCTGGAGAAATAGAAATTGATGAGGCATTATTTGGAGGTCATCATAAAGGAGGGAAGCGTGGATGGGGTTCTATTGAGCACAAAAATCTAGTTTTCGGTATCTACAAAAGGAATGGAATTGTTATTACATTTCCAGTGTCTGACAGAAAACATGAAACATTGATTCCTCTGATACAACAGCACACAAGAAAAGGATCACTATATTATACAGATGATCATACTGCTTATGCAACATTGAGTTTAATTGGAAAACATAACTCGATTTCTCATGGTAACAAGGAATATGTAAGAGAAGATACTCATATTAATGGAATAGAAGGATTCTGGAGTTATGCCAAGACATGGCTGTATATTTATCGAGGTGTACCTAGACAATATTTTCATTTATATCTAAAGGAGATTGAATTCAGATTTAATAACCGACATATGGATTTGTATCCAATTATGTCAAAAATGCTTGTAAAAACTGTTTCAGATCTTTAGGTATTACCATAAATTATTATGCTATTATTAATATTAAAAAATGGTCATATTGATAGGTAGTGACTTTCTAAATTTCTATTAATAAAATATCCTAATAAGCAAGTCATTTTACATAAAATCTAATTTGTTTTGCATATTGAAATTCTGTCTATTAAACTACTAAAATGAACAATTTTTATCTACATTTACTTCTTAATTTCTCTACTTAAGTTCTAAAAAATAAAAGCTAAATACTACGTAGTAGAACCCTACTACATGGACGATTCCACTCCCGACCAGCTACTGAATTTGTAGATGAATCCTACTAATAGTATTTTGTAGTATGCATGCATAATCAAAAAAAACAGGTGGTAAAAAATTTAGGACTTAGGACTTTCCAATCTTCTAATACTATTATGCTCATATAGTTAAAATATAAGAAAGGCAATTAATGGAAAATGATGTTATAACAATGACTAAAAAAATTTTATTAGTAGATGATGAATCCGATGTAACTTATATAATAAAGAAAATTTTAGAAGACAATGGATTTAAAGTGGATAGTTTCAATGACCCTATTTTAGCATTGAATTATTACAAAGTCAATTTTTATAATTTAGTAATTCTTGATATAAAGATGCCAAAAATGGATGGATTCCAATTATATCTAAAAATAAGAGAAAAAGACCCTAAAGTAAAAATATGTTTTTTAACTGTAATTGCAACATTCAATGAAGAATTTAGAAAAATACGATTGGCATTGGGTAAAACAATCAATGAAGACTACTTTATTCAAAAGCCCGTCGAAACGGAAGACCTAATTAAAAAATTAACCACTATAATGAGTATCTAAAAACAAACATAGATAGATGTCCTCTATATCCTCGTTATGTTAAAGTAAATCTTTTATATTATCTTGTTAATTACTATAACATTAGACTCTTATTTTTGCACCGCTATCGGTATTACTCCCGACGGGTCCGTTTTTATCAGTATTCAAATACACCTTATTCTATATTAATAACAACAATAAGATGAGTTACTCACGCAGATTAGACAATGTATTAAAGCAAATTGATTATGTAGAAGATAAAATAAATAGATCTAATAAATGAATTTTCAAAATATATACAAATGTTATCGACAGAAAGGGAATTGTAATATTTGTAACAGCTTATCCAATATTATTTGTAAAAATTGTAATTATAATAAAGAAATGTGGCTATGTACAAATCATTGGAAACAACATTCAATAGAGAGCCATAACAATAAGATGAATCAGTATATACAAAAGGTATATTATTATAAGAATATTAATGAACATCAGCATTAATAAAACAATAGAATATTATTGAAATATACTGACTATTAACAAAAGTAAATCAAATAGTATTTGAAGCTGTGTCATATCTGATTTAGATGATTGTTATTTTTAAAAGAAATTTAGAATAAAAATATTTAATATAAATATGACATTAATGCAAGATAAAAAAAATAAAATGGTTCAACTAGAATACAAATCTTTAGTAACTAATGAAACAATAAACTATTACCTTTCCATAATAAAAGATGAGAGAGAAAAGAAAGCCCTTATGAGTACAATATCTAAAGTTGATATAAGAATAGCTACTGAACCCGTAATAAAAGCAGAAGAATTCTATTATAAAATATGGATACTTAGAAGAAGTACAAAGAAAAAAGCACATATAAAACAATATTTTCCATTACATATACTTGATAAAAAATCTCCTTTAGTATCATCTCTTACCCTGTCTAAAATTTTAGATATGATAAGATTAAACGCAGATGTCCCAGATGATTTTGAAGAATATTGTGAATTGCATTTAAAGGATCCATCAAATGAAGCTTATAGGAGCGAATATTTAATAGATTTATGGAGAGCAGAAAGATTCAAAAAATTCATTACCCAAGAAGAGATTCAATCATTTCCTTTTAGAATCGACAGATATGATAATAAACAAAATAATGAAGAAGAAGAAGAAGAAGAAATAGAAACTATTGATCTTAATGATGAATTCAATTTAAAACTATTGGGTTATTCTTTTATTTTCCTAAATGTACTAGGACAGACCTATCTATTTCATCAAGCAATAATCTAGATACATTAAATTCATTTTTATTTATTTCCGTTTAGGAAGATAATAATGGTTGTTATTACAATAACCACATATTCACTCAATATTATTTCTATATAAATTTCCTAAACGGAAAATAACCACTAAAAAAATTTCCGTAGTAGATATTATTATAAATGACGTATAATAGTTATGAATCAATTAAAAAATATAGATTTGTTTGAACTAGATAGAGTATTAGAGGATGTTGCAAAAACATATGCTGCACCTTCAGCTACCATATGGTTTAAAGTAACCAATAATGGTAAACCTACAAAAGAAGAATATCATAAAAAAGTTGTTGAATTCATAAAGAAATTTGAAAATTTGCTAATATCTTGTTATCCAGAAAATGAACATTCAGATTATCAAAAAGAGTATATTTCAAAAAATATAAGATATGGAATCTCTTCAGTTAATGCAGGAAATAACAAAGAAGTAGAAAGAAGATTTCGATATTATGTAGATTACAACTAACAGATAAGAAAGGATGAATAAAAGAAATGGCTTTAAGTTTATACAAACTTGCATTTCCTGGAATCTTGGGATTATTAGTAGTCGGAACAGCAGGTTTTTTACTTGCATTTAGTTATTATCCTGAAAAACATGTAAATGTAGATATTGAGGGGACATGTTATGAGCTATTAGATGCTTCAAATGAAAAACATAAAATTCTTAGAGCAGAAAATGAAATTAATATCAAAAAAATGCAATTAAATATGATTGAATATGGTGATGCCAGTTTACCAATAGTCTTTAGTGGATTTAAAGAAAGTGTAGATGATTTCATAGAACAGTATAATATTAGAAATATAATATCTGTACAAAAAGTTTCGGATAATCCAACATTTGATAAATTTATAATAAAAGCAACATTATCAAAGAATGATCTTCAGGAAATAGTAAATGATCTGACCGTAAGTGACTTTTATCCCTCAGAATCAGTAAAAGGAAGTGTAGGTTTAGGACCAAATAAATACATTAGTAGTGAGGAAGGGAAGGTAATTTCAGCAGAGTCAAAAGACTTTATGCAAAATGGTATCAAAAATATTGTTAAATCAAGTATAGGAGGAGTAAAGTTAGCTGAATGCCGAAATATTTAGATTTAGCGCAGATTATACTAAGAGCCTATCCGAAAACACCTCCTCTCTTATATGTTATCCAAGCACAGACAAAATGTAATATTGCAATATAGTTATCTTCCTTCTTTTCCCATCTAATCAATAATCGCCTGAATCGGTTCATCCATGAGTGTGTTCTCTCAACTACCCACATCTTCTTGCTCTATATTTTGGTATCCTTCTTCTCTTCTTTTTGTTACCATTATTGTAGTCTTCTCCTCTCTTGCAAATATGCATGGTATAACCATATTCCTCAAGTAACTCATATACCTCAGGATAGTCATAACCCTTGTCAAGACAGATGTGTTGTTGTTGGGTATTTGTTGTAGATGATGATGATGGTGGTGGTGGTGGTCTGCAAACCACTATACTCTGAAGAGTTGCTTTTGTCATCTTCATATCATGTCTGTTAGCACCATCTACAGTAATTCCAAGAGGAATGCCCTGACCATCTACAAGAAGGCTACATTTGGTACCTGATTTACTTCTGTCTGTGGGATTTGGTCCTGTACTTTTTTCCCCCAAGAGGTGCTTTTGTTATTGCACCATCCATTGATTGCCATTTCCAGTTGATACCAACTTTTTTATCATATATTTTTAGACCATCAATCCACATACGTTTGAATACGCCATCTTGTCTCCATTCCTGAAACCTGTCATGTACAGTACTGGATGCACCAAGACTTCGTGGTAATGCTTTCCACTGACATCCAGTACGTGTAATGTAGAAGATAGCATTCATTGCCTTTCTATCATCCATTCTTGGACGACCTGTCTTCTTCTTCTTCTTCCTTTTGGGTTTATGTACAAGAAGAGGGAAAATTTGATTCCATAATTCATCTGGTATTTCATAAGATGAATCGATTCCAGAAATTTCAGATATCAAACTAATCTCGTGATATATAGTGTAGAGACACTTAGCTTTGTCGAATAAATCTATTGTACCATAAACTTAAATACTATAAACTACTTTTCGGATAGGCTCTAACTAATTTTTATTGCTAAAATCAATTGGAGGGGGAGGGGAAATAAATATTGTATCCCTATATGGTTAAATCTTCATTTCTTCTTCTTTTACCTAGAGTATGAAATACAATTACAATTGCAGTGCCAATAGTCATACCTATAACAACATAGATATCAAACATTTTTTTAGTATCTCCTTTACATTAATATCTCCTTTACATTATTTAAAGCATCTCTATAATCCAGGTCATTCCTTTTCTTTTTCAATAAATCAACACGCTTGTCAAACATCTTGATTATTGTATCTGCAAGAATTTCAGTTCTATAGCCTTCATACCTGTAAGAAAATAGATAAGTTGTTATGTCCTCTCTAAAGCTCATTTCAAAAGCTCCTCTTTTTCTAGACAATCACGACATACATCAATGTTTGAATTTGACTAAAATAGGTTTGAAACGAATGTATACAGGTGAACAAAGTGACTACATTGGAAGAGGTTTGAATTTGACTAAAATATTTGAAACTATTCTATCTTTGTCTATAGATTTGCTCCTTGCCTTTCCAATTGTGGGGCATTTAGAAATGTCAAATAAGGCTCAATTTTCTTGAATAATATTAAATTGTATAAACCCGTGAATGCAAGCAACGTGTTCAAATCCCACTCCAAGAGCTAACTCTATAACAGCATTAAAATTTGTAATTTTTAAAATAGTCTTTGACTAGATAACTAAGAACTTTTATTTACTCCATAATATTAAAACTGAAATACTATGGAATACGATGAATAAGTATTTGTTTATAATTTCGAACTCACTTTAAACGTGATATTAAACACTGAAACCATGACTATTCAACTCCCTAGGTAAGTAGTTTTTCTGGTTTATTTCCTTTAATTATCAAATATTAAGTAGATCGTTGTAATTATGGATTGTAAATATGTCTTAGTATATGTTTGGAAACAATTTCAGAATATGTATCATATGATTGATATTATTTAATTACTTGTTGAAGTATTGTAAATATCTTTGAAAATCTAATACAGAAGAAAATATATCCTTACATTACCATTACCTTTATGTCCATTATTTTATTATTTACAATATCAGTAATTGGAATCAGATAATAATTTTGTTAAAGAAATCAAACAAAGATCAAAGACAATATGGGCTTTAGGTTCCTATGGTGATATAGCAACTTCTGAACTGCCTCCTTTATCTGCACACTTGATTAGAGCAGCAAATATTCAAAGATATTATACTGTATTAGATGTTGCTTGCGGTACAGGTGTAACCACAATCACTGCTGCTGGAAAAGTAGATACCAAAGTAACAGGATTGGATATAACACCTCAACTTTTGATAAAAGCAAAGGAAGAAGCCAAATTTGCTGGTATTGAAAACATAAATTGGAAGGAAGGTGATGCTGAAGATCTTCCATTTTCTGATAATTCTTTTGATGTAGTACTATCAAGTTTTGGACACATGTTTGCTCCCCGGCCAGAGGTTGTTGCACAAGAACTTGTAAGAGTAACAAAGGTAGGAGGACGTATTGCTTTTGCCACTTGGCCAGCAGAACTTGCGGTAGGAAAGATGTTTGAAGTGATGATGAAATATGTTTCTTTGAATTTTAACGATACTATTCCTTCGCCTATGCAATGGGGAATTCCAAATATAATACAGAAACGCCTTGGTACTATGGTTAAGGATGTACACTTTGAACGAGGTGCATTGAATATACCATTATTAAGTCCTAACTACTATTGGCTAGTACTTACTACAAAATTTGGACCTATGATTGATATTATTCAAACACTTTCAAATGAAATTGAAAAGATTGAATCTCTTAGAAAAGATTTCATAAATTGTATAATTCCTTTCATCCATGAGAATATGTTGAAATTAGACTATTTGATAACTGTGGCCAAAAAGGTATAGTTATTCTTTAACCACCATTAGATTATTTGCTAATACATTTGAAAATATTTATTGCAAACAATTTTTCAACCAAACTATGAATTTAATTTTTTTCAATTATTATGTTTTTTATAAATTCTAATATTTGATAATTCTATTTGCAATTGAACACTGAAACTATGACTATTCAACTCCCGACGGGCCCGTACTTTTTTCAGGTTCATCATTTTGGCAATAAGTACAAAAAAGTAATCTGACATATCTAAATTTGAAAATAAAAAAATTCTTTCTGGTTTTTTATTCAAGACTATGAGAATATTGAGGTTTGGATTGTTATTTATATCACAGCAGAAAGTTTGAAAGAAGATTTAGACATTAACCTAAAATAGATAAATACACTAATTGCCTCGATATTATATGCGGTTAAAAGAATTAAAATATTTATTAATTTCTATTACTATAATAAAACATGACTCATCATATAACTCAGCATGGTACAACCTTTTTAGTATTTTATAAATTTCGAGCAATGACACGTGAAGAAAAAAAGAAATCTAAGGATGAATGGAATGAACTAAAAAATACTCTACCTCAAGGAATAGAGCTTATAGGGGAATATGTCCATGCTTGGGGAACAGAATATAATGGATTCTTATTATTTCAGGCAGAAACAAGTGATTCATTTTTTGATTGGTGGTCAGGTTTTAAAGATTCAATTCGATGGTATGTCGATAAAACCTATACTATAATAGCAAGAAGAAAATAAAATTTTTCCATTCTTTTTTACAGCATCTAAATTTATTTTAGATAATCATTTTCTTTTATGTAATTTTGAAATTTTTAAAAATTAATTCCTAAATTAAGTTTCTAAATAATAAAAGCTAAATATAAGATAGTATTAGAATCCTAATATATGCAGACTTCTCCAGACCATCTAGCTGAATAAGTAGGTGAACCCTATTGTTAAAAAGAACTAAAATTCAAGCAGCCTTGCTAGTTCAAATTTACTATTATACTGACTTTCAGAGCATCTTTAACATTTTTAGTAAATTCTAAAGTAGTTTTTGTTATTGTTGTAATAACTATTGTATCTCCCAGAATTTCACATAATCTAAATAATCTTTCATTTCGTTTTCATGTATCAAAACATTATCTGCAACTATTACTACTAATTTTTATTGAGTGCTAAGGCATGACCTTTTCTTATATATTTTCTTTATTTGCAAATAATATTTAGAATGTTTGTACTATAATTATTTTACCTTGGAGTGTGATATTAAACTAAAATAATTAAATCACTTATATAATAAATATGAAATATAGAAGTAGAACCGAAAT
This sequence comes from uncultured Nitrososphaerales archaeon, assembly GCA_963840085.1. Taxonomy (GTDB): domain Archaea; phylum Thermoproteota; class Nitrososphaeria; order Nitrososphaerales; family Nitrososphaeraceae; genus TH1177. Next base: position 8,805 of record CAWIYT010000216.1, on the reverse strand, counting down.
AGTAGGTAATATACTGGACGCTGCAAATGGAGGAGCAACCAAGACAAAAATTATGTACATAGCTTTTCTAAGTTATGCACAATTAAAAGAATATCTTTCTGTCTTGATTGAGAACAATCTATTAGAATATCTTGATGGTACTCATAAATTCAAGACTACAGAAAAAGGATTAAACTTTCTTAAAATGCATAACGAAATTGAAGAATTATTACTAACTACGATTAAAATAACCACTAATTCAATTAAAACAATTTTCTAATAATAAAAGCTAAATACGATGTAGTAGAACCCTACTACATGGAGGGCACTACTCCCGACGGGCCCGTAGTTTTCTCGGGTTCATCTATTAATCGAGAGTAAATTCTTTTATTTTTATTTTAATACAATTTATTACCTGTCAATTCACAGATTATGAAAAGAACATAATCAATAGTTTCTTCTTCTTCTCCGTACTCCAAAACTTCATCTTTTAGCAGAGTTTTTTGCTTTTTGTTTATAACTACTTCTCTTTTTCTATCAAGTTCTTCAATAATATTATCTATGATTACTTGTTCGTTCATCTTTTGTGTATTGACTGCTGTCTTCTGGTGGACTCAAATCATCACTAGCAACACAATTATAAAATAAGTTTCTAATTAATAAAAGCTCTATACCAGCAAATAAAGTCTTAATACATGGATGATTTCTCTTCTGATGACCCCCTTATATAAAGAGTTATTTAATTGACTATAACTATAGAAAAGACACTTTCTACATTTTGAATTGATATAATTATATTACTCAAGTAATACTTAAGTTCAACGAAAACTTTGTTGTTATGTGACTCAACATCGTCCAACTGGAATTACTATAATATCAATTCTTATGATAATTGGAGGATTAATACTCTTATTTACGGAAATTACTCCTAATTTTACTCTCAATGCCAATGGATTAAATGTTAATGTAATTCCTGACTCTTTGAGTGGTCTAATAGCATTTCATGCACAAGCGGAAGCAAGAGATACAGATATTGGCAGTAGTGAATTTGGAACAGACGAAAAAAAATTTGGTTTTGATAAAGATTTTGTTTACACGAGTCTAAATAATAATAATACGCAAGGAACACCAACAACACCGCCACCTTCAGCTCCACCACCACCATGTGAAGTAACAGTTGATACGATAACTGGATTAGGAAATGCACCATTTGGTATAGCATATGACTCAGTAAACGAGAGAATTTATGTTACTAATTCTGATGACAATACTGTCTCAGTAATTGATATCACTACAAACACAGTTATAGATACAATTCCAATAGGAATTGAACCATTTGATATAACATACAGCCCTGACAATCAGAGAATGTATGTTACTAATGGTGGTGACAGTACTGTCTCTGTAATTGATACGACAACAAACACAGTTGACCCTACTCCAATTACAGTAGGTTCTGCGCCTTATGGTATAGCATACGACTATGTCAATCAGAGAATGTATGTTACTAATTTTGGTGATGATACTGTCTCTGTAATTAATACTACAACAAACACAGTTGACCCTACTCCAATTACAGTAAGAGATGGACCGAGAGGTATAGCATATAGCCCTGACAATCAGAGAATGTATGTTACTAATTCTGATGACAATACTGTCTCAGTAATCGATACTACAACAAACACAGTTGACCCTACTCCAATTACAGTAAGAGATGGACCGAGAGGTATAGCATATAGCCCTGACAATCAGAGAATGTATGTTGCTAATTTTGGTGATGATACTGTCTCTGTAATTAATACTACAACAAACACAGTTGACCCTACTCCAATTACAGTAGGAATTGAACCATTTGATATAACATACAGCCCTGACAATCAGAGAATGTATGTTACTAATGGTGGTGACAGTACTGTCTCTGTAATCGATACTACAACAAACACAGTTGACCCTACTCCAATTACAGTAGGTTCTGCCCCTTATGGTATAGCATACGACTTAGTTTCTGATAGAATGTATGTAACTAATAGTCTAGATGAGACTGTCTCTGTCATAAATCTTTGTTGATTTTGACCCCTACTACTACAGTATCATTCAGTTGCAATCCCTTCCTAAAAATTCACCAATATTTCTTTGATTAATTAAAAATTATGACTTTTTATATTTTAATTTTATAATTCAAAATACATTACCAAAAAGAGAAATAAAAGGTGGTAGTATCTCTAGAATAGTAGACTCATATTTTAGCACCGCTATCGGTATTACTCCCTCCTGTAAATTGCTAACAAATTCATATATCAATCTTCCAAAAACATTTTATAAAATAAGTTCTAATAATTAAAGCTAATACAATATAGTGATAGAACTGTTCTAATTTTAATTTGTAAATAATATAAAGAATGTTTTAGTATAGTTAGCTTAACTTTTCTTGTGGTATTAATATTAAAATAAGTAAATTACATTTCTAATCATATGGGAAATAGAAGTAGGACAGAAATAGTATCAATGATACTAGAGACAGCTAATGGAGGAGCAACCAAGACAAAAATTATGTATAATGCTTTTCTTAGCTATAACCAATTAAAGGAATATCTTTCTATTTTGATAGAAAACAATCTAATAGAATATCTTGATGGGACTCACAAATTCAAGACAACAGAAAAAGGATTAAATTTACTAAAAATACATAACGAAATGGCAGAATTATTACATACTGCTGTCAAAAACGATTATTAGTTAATTTTATTTTTTTCGTAATACTAAAACATCTATATGTGAATTAATCTATTTATTAATATAAATTCAAAATGCCAGAATGTGAAATGTGTGGTATTAATTCGGACAAATGCTATGTAATTGATTTAACAATAACTTCTGACTTTGATAAAGATGAACAAGCCTTTAAAAGAAATAGTACTATTTGTTGCTTTGTTGCGCAACTCATCTAGATAATCAAATCTATCCTATACCACTTAGCATATGTTAGCTGACACCTTCTAACAAGTAGTTCCTCATTTCAAGATGAAATCTTTTTGTTCTGAAATATTGAGATATTTTATTTCTGAAATCTGTAAATGATGAATAATACTGTAGAACAAGAAGATCATTCTTGGCTATATGCCATACTTCTTCCAGTACCATAAATTCTGGAGATGCTGTTGGAAGATATACAGGTATTAGAATCCTTTTTGTGTTTATCAAAATATTGCAGTACCTTTTTTGATTTATAGTGCTGTTTTGCCTTATCAAGGAATAGATAGCATTTTGGAAATTTTCTATGTATCTGTTTTAGATAGTCTAAAAATGTGGTTGCATTAAACCAGTCATACTGTCTAAACAATTGCTTTCCTTCCAAGCTAGTAGCACCAAACAAGACTGATTCTTGATGAGATCCAGTAATTCTTACAACAGGTCTTTCATCCTTCTTTATCCATACTTTCCGGACAAGTGAATCATAGAAGAAGAATGATTCGTCTATGGATATAGCAGTAAATTCATCTTTTAGATTATCCAGTATCTCTCTTGTTCTTTTTTAAAATCTTCTTTCTCTTGTTTGGATGCAGTATTTACATGTACCTTTCTAGGTACTTTTTGCTTGAATCCCCACTTGTGCATTAGTCTGTAAATGTGGGTATAATGGTATCTTATTCCACCACTCTTTTTTACAATCAGATCTTCTACCTGTTTAGTAGTCCATCCTTGTTTGCTGGATGCTAACTCATTTTTTATCTCATATACTGTTTCTTCTGATATATCCGGAGGTCTACCACTCTTTGCTCTATTTTTTAATCCTTCTATTCCTTCTTCTCTGTACCTCTTTAACCAGTCAGATGCCCATGTTTTACTTCTGTGAAGATCTCTTGCTACCTGTGCGGGAATCTGTTTCTCGTATACTACATTTAAAACAAGTAGCATTCTTTCCTTTGCATTAGCATCATTTTCAGATCTGTATAGTTTTTCAAATCTTGTTTTTGATACATTTGTAGCAATCAATAAGATATATCATGTTAAAAGTACAAGCTAATAGCTATTGCTATATAAAATGTATTACCTGATAGTAAAATAAAGTCAGTATACTTATGCTAATTGGTATACTGAGATTGATAATTATGTAACAGTTAGACTCTGAAACAAGTTATATAACGATGCTTTCAGTATCATTTCTTTTATCATGTTCTCAAACCTGATAGCAGTAACATATTCTCTATCAAACATTCTCTTCATACAGGAGAAGACAGTTTCTGCAATCCATCGCTGACCATAGCTAACGCTATTCTTCCAATTCTGTAAATTATTTTTCTGCATTTTCACCGTCTTGTTTCTCTGGGAATGATTGGTCTTTCTGCATCTGGAATTCTTTCTGACTTTTATTGCAGGATTAATTCCCTTGAATGATGGAAATTGAAAATTATTGTTACTATCATAGGCACTATCTGCGATAGTCATATCTATTATCTTGTTATTCTTTATTGTAATATCATCTACTAATTTGGGTAGTACCTTTTCCATCATGTACTTGTTCACTGGTTACTTGTAATGATAATATTCTCTTTCGTTTGATATCTATACGGCAACATGTATCTTTAGATAGCCTCTCTTGACATTCCACTTATGTCTAATCCATTCTCCTCTCTGTTTGTAACTTTAACACCAGTAGAATCAATTGCAATTACAAAGTTATCATCATATAAATTAGACTTATCATTATCAGAAATCTTGATATTTAATCTGTTTATTCTTCTACAAATCCCGCTATAATCTGGAATTGATGATGGTAACGTATTTGCAGCATGTGCTCGTACTACGCCTTCAGTTTGTCTATACGGTAAGTGAAAGTATGCTCTCATATAGCCAAGTAATTTGATAAATGAATCTGGATATACGAATTTTCTGCCTTCCTTGTCCTTATTCATCTTTTTTAGTTCATTATCCCAGTTATCAATAACGTCAAAATCAAGTAATATCTCACCACGTTTAACAAGAGATTCATTGAATTTCTTCCAATTTCTCACATGATATGACTAAAATAGGTTAGCTAAATGTGTTAGGAATGATGAGTTGCGCAACAAGGCACTATTTGTTCAAAATGTAAAAATAAACTAATAGATTTGTATTCAAAATTTGAAGATGACTATTTTTGATTAGTTCGCTGTGTTATATATTCTTCATTTTTTATATCAATATAAATAACCTATCGGCTCACGTTTCATGATGTATTAAATTTATAAAGCGTCTGAATCATATATGTCGAATCGTAATATCTAAATAATTACTGCTTATTATTGTTGTAATCATAAATATATTACCTCAAATTATATAAATAAAAAGAATATATATACAATTATTGCAACGATTAGAGAAGCTATAGAAAAATACAGAAATTCATAATTCAAAAGTATTTTTGTAACAAGAAAAAGTACCAAATCCGAATAATAATCCAGTTACCGTTACAGATGTTGCCATTAAAATACTAATTTTATTATCTAAATTTTGTTGTGTTTCTAATTCTATTTTATAATGTGATTTTAATTCGTCAAGAAATTTCTTATTAGAAAATTTATCTGACATTAATAAAAATAAGTTTTTATTATTATTAAAAGCTAAACTAAATAATATGCCTAATGGTACTGGTCCAAAAAGTTCTTCTAAAAATTCTACTAAAATAATCACAACAGCGAAGGAAGTAAAAGAAACAAAATCAGTTCCTATAACCGTACAATTAAACATACTTAAAGTTCTGATAAATGAACGTCCTCTTATTCCATTATTGAGAATACTAAAGAAGAACAAAGAGTTGCACACAAGAGAATTACTTATCACAATGGGAAGTTGGGGATATGGACAATCTTTACTGAAAAGAGCAACAAATTTAGGTTTGATTGAAAGAAACGTAAAAAAAGAAAAATCTCATGGGCGAGGGAAACCAAGGATTTATAATTCTTTAACAAATAAGGGTAGAGAAGTAGTAGGATTAGCTGATAAAGTAGGATATGGAAAGTAATTTTTTGGAAAAAATCTCTTATCTATTATAAGATTACTAGTATTTGAACAAACTTTAGCCAAAGGCAGATAAGAATTTTTGTTGTCTGATAGTAACTAATAGTATCGGAGTTACTTATATCAACTATTAATCACTTTATAATGGTTTAAATGCAATGAGTTGTTTATCTTCTCTATAATGTATAACTATTGTAGGCAATGTGAATATTAGGTAAGATGAATAGATACGCTAAAATTTTTTCCTAATGGTCACTATTCTGAAAGATTTAAAGAACTAGAACTAGCTATACATTCCTTAAGTAATAATACTCAAAGTCTTGGTATAAGCTATATCGTAAACAAAGGAAATCACAATAAAAAATTTATTCTGTCAATAATAAAATTTCTAAAAGAGATTGGTTGGTTAGTGCAAGATGAAAATGGGAAAAACATACATCGTTACACAACAAACACAACTAGAAGTGTCACGCCCGGATGACACCACGGCTGCGGCAAAGAACAAGTATTACCTAAATACATTGTAGAAGCAAACCAAATATAGTCGAAGCGAAATTTTTCTTAAACATCCAATAATGTTGGATGATGATAAGCCTGAAGTAATAGAGCTGTTTATACAAGTACTAAAACAAATAGCTATAAAGCGTTATATTTTGTAGACCACGATTAGTATTAGAACATATAAGATTTATCAGTCTTAACAGTCTTGTAATTAACTTGGTAGTATATAATGTAAAGTAAAAGTGATTATTTTGGATTGATTGCTTCTGAATGAAGTTGTTCATAGATAATAAAACCAAGTAACTAGTTTTAGTTTACACAAATAACTTACGAATGTCTTTACAATGCTCTTAACTTCCTTTTTTTTATATTTAAACAAACTCCAGAAAGAAAAACTCAAAGATTTGAAGACCAATACTGCAAAAAATCTAGTTTAAAGTATCTATATTATCAAAGATATTTATCTTTTATACAATATTCATATATAATGCCAAACAGGATAATAGACTCTTTACATAATGATATTGGAAAAACTATTGCTTCTGAAAAATTTCTTAATACAATGGATAGTTTTTGGTTTGCTCTAAAACCTAATGTTATCATAAACTCTTTTGACTTTGTTACAGTAGAGAACTTATTTAATAGTAAGTCTATTGGAATTGTAAAAGAACTACAAGCAATTGCTGAACATGATTATTATAATAATTATTTCTCGGATTATTATACAAAATCAACTACAAAAGAAAAATTGAAGCAAGAAGAAAAAGAAGAAAAGGAACAATTTTCCAAGATGCAACTAAACGGAGTTATATTGGCAAAAGTTGCAATAATGGCAAATGGTGGAGTGAAAGCACAGGGATATAAAGAGGATATTTCCATAAATTTTCCAGTAGGGATAGGTAAAACTGTTAGATTTGCTACTGAAGAAGAGATTATATTTGCTTTAGGAATTCCTCAAATGGTAAATCCTATACCAGCAGGTATCATTGAAACAACAAATGGCCTTGAAATTCCTATTTCCTTGGGTCTATCTTATTTGGCAGGGGCAGATACAGCACATGTAAATGCATCAGGAATATCTGGTAATAAAAAAAGCACGTATATTTTATTCTTGTTGCAATCATCATATCAAACACTCAATAGAATGAATCAAAATGTTGCATTGATAATATTTAACACAAAAGAGCAGGACTTGCTATATATAGACCAAAAAGAAAAATATATCAAAAAACGAACTGAAAGACTATTTGATGTATTAGATTTAGACATCGAGCCATTTGAAAATGTAACTTACTTTTTACCACGAGGAAAAGATGGTAAACCTAATTCTATTCATGTACCAAAGAATTACAAAACATATTCTTATGAGCTCAAAGACGTTTATGATAGACTTGAATTGTTATTTTCTGAACCTTATGAGTTACATCATGATTTTTCATCAATAATAAATTACATTTCTGAATCTTGGCCACTAAAAAGTAATATTGGAAATAAGGATATAAGTACATGGACTGACCTTACTGAATTTAGAGAATATCCTGAAGCAATATTATCAAACAAATCTTCGCTTTTGTCTTTTTTAGGTAGATTACAAAGATTTAGAAAATCTCCCATGTTTATTGATAAAAAGAAAACCAGTACTTATCTTGGTAATGAAATTAAAAACATCAAACCAGGTGAAGTCTTTGTAATAGATGTTGCAACAATATCTTCTTTTGATGTGCAAGCCTTTGTTGTAGGGGATGTAATGAAAAGTATTGATGAGATGTATTCTTCAAGATACTATAACCTTGAAGATGATAATAATAGTAATAATAAAGATATAGATAGCGATAAGAATAATGTTCAAAAAGACCAAGAAAAGCTACATTATATTTTAGTCTTTGTTGATGAAATTAATAGATATATACCTAAATCTCAAAATGGAAAAATGAGTCCAGTTTCAGAACAAATAATGAGAACAGTAATTGCAGGAAAAACCAGAGGAACTATTTTATTTTCTGCACAACAATTTAAAAGTGCTACAGATTATAGATTACAAGAGAATACTGATTTACATATTACAGCAAAGCTAGGGTTATCGGAATTATCTACGGAGCCTTATTCAATGATTGATGAAAGTACAAAAATGAATATAGTTAGACTAAATAAAGGAGAATTGGTTATGATTCATCCAGCCTTCAGACACCCCATAAAAATTGGATTCCCTAAAGGTACATATAAAGAACCAAAGTAATAATTGTTCTTTTGTAAATAAGTATCTAAATATAGATTCTTTAAAATTTACCTCATACTTATTACTATTTAATATTAGATTCTTATTATTGC
>CAWIYT010000215.1:0-11629 GCA_963840085.1 uncultured Nitrososphaerales archaeon | reverse complement strand
TTTTAATGCATTAATTTTACTTAAATATGATGTTGTAAAGAATGATTGAACTAAATGAACATCATTCACTTCAACGACCCATACAAAAGTATGTTCTAAAGCTGAGTGATATTGGTTAATTATTTTTATATTTACTTTACTTGCTTCCTCAACTGTTTTAAGACCATGTTAAATATTCAGCTTTTCGACTTTCAGCATTATTCCATGGACATTTTTCGGTGGGGTGACTGCCATATATTCCATATAAACCCATAGTTATCAGAGCTGGATTAACTTTTATAAATATTGTTTTAATAAATAAAATAGAATGTAAAATATTTTCTACTTTGATAATACTTCTTTAATTGTATGAGAAGCTTGGTCTATTGCACCTCTTGCTGCAGGAGTATCAGTAATTGGATTTAGCATCATAAAGTCATGTATAGTACCTAGGTAACGAATTGCTGTAGTGTTAACTCCAGCCTGCATTAGTTTATGAGCATAGGCCTCCCCTTCATCACGTAAAACATCATTTTCTCCTACTATGATGAGTGCAGGTGGTAGTTTACTGAGTTGGTCAATTGATGCTTGCAGTGGAGATACAGTTGGTTCTTTTCTATTAGTGTCATTTGAAAGATAATTATCCCAAAACCATTTCATTTCCTCACGTGCAAGCCAGTAACCTTCTTGATATTTCAAATATGATGGAGTATCAAAATTTGCATCTGTAACTGGATAAAAGAGTAGCTGGAAGATAATATGAGGACCACCACGTTCTTCAGCAAGTAATGCAACTACAGTAGCCATGTTACCTCCTACACTGTCACCAGCTACTACTAAACGAGAAGAATCTAAATTGAGGGTTTGACCATTCTCTGCAACCCATTTTGTAGCAGCATATGCTTCTTCTACAGGTATTGGATATTTTGCTTCAGGAGAGAGCGTATAGTTGACAAATACAATAGCAGCATTGGCGCCCTTAGCAAGTTCTCTTAGTAGTCTCTCATGACTATCAAAACCTCCAAGAACCCATCCACCACCATGGAAATACATGACAACTGGTAGGGTTTTGTTGTCACTACCTTGTGGTTTAACTATCTGAATAGATATTTCACCATTAGGACCTCCTGGAATAGTTTTGTTCTCAATTTCAGCAGGAGGATTGTCAGCAGGAGGAACTTTTTCTAGTGAAGATGCTTGAAGTCCGGATAGTACCTTTCCGAGCCTCTGTGGGTGTCAAAGTATAGATTGGAGGACCACCACTTTGTTGGAGATTCTCTAAAAATAATTTAGTTTTATTTTCTACCGTAGAATAGTTGGAAGATTCCATGCCATATACTAATGGAGAATTACTATTTAAAAAGAGTGAGGCGCTAATGCCAAATGTTGCTAATATAATTATAATTGTTGAAAAATACAGAGCAAGTCTGATTTTCATTTGTTAATTATATCGATTGTTCTATTTAAGTATAGATAAAATCATGAATCTAAAAAGGTCATCCAATAATAGTCTACAATTAATCATGAATAAATTTAGTTTGAGTTAATAATGTTCTAACAATAAAGTAATTTTTAAATTCCTTTCTATTTTCTCTTTTATCAATAAATGCTGAAAGATAAAAATTTAAAAAATGGGAAAATACATTCTCAAACAAGTTAAATAGAGATATCATTTAGAATACTTATATTCACCATTTGAATACTAATCTTGTAAAAGATGTTTTAAAATAATTTTTATATGTAGTACCTAATTTCAAAATTTTCCACGAATGATTAAATCTAGATGATAACAGTGGTAACCAATTGATAACATATAATAACATTTGATAACATTAGTGCTCGATTAAACTACCATATTTAGGTATATACTAGAGAGAAGTTAGTTCAGTAATATCAGACCATGGCTTTAATTTGGGGTATTCTTTTGGTCGTTGCATAAGGTATTTTCTTGTTGTCATTTCTAAAAATCGTATAACGTTAAATATTAGTTAATTTTTTGAGCAGTGACACTTTCATTTTTTTTCTAAATCAACTACTAAGTTATTGAATTAATTTGTACCCATTAGACTCATCTTTCAATATTCTGGTTTATCATATTGAGGAAGTTGGCCGGGAAGTAAAGCCTTCCATGTAGTAGGGTTCTATTACATTATATTTAGCTTTTATTATTAGAAACTTATTTTAAAATAAAAGATAATTGTAAAATATTAGTGTATAATATCACACGGGTTCGGTGGAATGATATAGAAATTTCAATACAATCTAATTCACCGAATATATGACCATAAAAGGGAATATTCAGAAAGTATTATATTAATGACGTTAACACTAGTGAATTATCATTCTACTACTTCCAATGCCATTCTCTTTTTTCATAATTTCCATTCTCGTCTACCTCGCCTTTATCTATGCCTATTATATTATTCAAAAAAGAAAGTTTCCCTGTAGAATTTGTGCTATATGCTGAAGCCCCTTGAAAGTCTGTACCATTAAATACATCTATCCAAGTATAGTTTGCCGTTTCAGTACCATCCTTGGTCTTTATTACTCCGTGCCCTTTATCAAATGTTAGATTGTTACCTTTGGAGACACTTAGAAACTCTCCTGTATCTGTTACTTCTATATTACCATTCATCATTCCAGTAGAAGTATAAGTGTATTGTGGACTGTTAGGACCAATTTCTTTCTGAACTGTATTCTTTCCCTTTTCTACATAAAATGGTTCTCCTAATGTTGCTGACTGAGCATGGCAATGCAACCAAGAATAGAAGTCGCTCCGATTCCTCCAATAATTAATAATATGACAGCAATTCCTGCTGTAATACCGATAGTAATTCTTTTATTATCCATTTTTGATACTGATTCCGTAAACCAGAAGGTAGAATATAAAATTTACCGTCAGTCATCAAATAATCATACCCATTACATGCAAGTATTAGTGCATTAACACTCTTACAGTAACATTACAGAATAATCAAAGACGAATACAAGAATCTTCTAAGCAAACAATCCAGAATTTAAATGAAAGTATCCTACAAATTGTAGTTATCATAAATAATCGTCCCTCTGCACAAATTTGACAAAGTCAAGATAAATATTTGTTACTTTCTATAATAACTAATTCATGGGTTAGGTGGAATGATGTGGAAATTTCAATACAATCCAGTTATATATTTTCAATAACTTTTACAATAATCAGTGAAATATTACCAAGTTATGTGATTTCTGCCTATTGCGATTATCTGGATTGAAATTGTTTACTCTCTCTCTCTTTCAACCGAGCTTGCTTCAATAAATAGAATGGTGTTTTGATTCGTTGTAGTGGATATTATTAGATACTGAACCAATTTCCTTACCGAAATTTACATCAGCTCAAAAACTCTTGGAAGATAAATTCATTCTTGAATTTCCATCGAATGATAAAAGCAGAAAAATAAGCAAAAGAAAAAGAAAAACAATGCAACTAACAGTAGGCGATATAGCTTGTTTTGTTAAACCTCATTTAGATTTTGTTTGTGATAATATTGTAAGAGGTATACTACGAAAGCGAAATAATGGTCTTGAATCTCCTACTGTATATGTATCTGGTAACTGACAACAAATTTGACTTTTACAATATAACAGAAAAGAGCTGATAAAAAATATAAGATATTAGATAGGGTATTAGAACGTATCATAGTAAAAAGGATTTTCACAATTTATGAATTGGCTACTTCTTGATAATTGATTTAGAAAAATATAAATCCAAACTATTGGTTATAACAGGTGATTTTTTCCTTTCAGACCCACAAATCCCAAAAGAAGATAAAGACTGGCTATATCCACAAATGATACAAGCTATTAAACAGGTTAAAGACTTTATTATCCTTGTCTTTTCTCCTACAAAACTATCTACGTTAGTAAATTATGGATAAAGTTTGAACTTATTAATTTTATTTGCAAATATTTATTTATCAATCAAGGTAAATTGATGTAATATATTATCTTCCATTTCTTGTCCTATTTCGCTAAATTCTTCTGAACTTAGAATAGTTATTGGTATGGAAAGAATCACTATAACAGTTACAATAAAAGACCATTTCTTGTTGTACATTATAGAATACCAACTTCTAATGATTATAGAACATATAAACATATTCTAGAAAATTAACCAAACTGATTTCTGAATTCTTTAAATAATTTTACTAAGTGGATTTAACATCATCATTTCTTTGAATTTGCTATTTCTTGGTTTTCCTCTTAATTTATATCCACAACATGGGCAATAAAATCCCTGCCAATTAATAAAAATTTGACAAACCTGACAACGTTTCTGTCCTATTGTATAACGTTGTCCACTTGTTGGTTTGATTGCTCTAAGGCGTGAACATATTCCTTTGCATACCATTAGTTGTCAAAATTGATTATAGTCTTAAGAACCTATCCACACTAAAAATTAGGATTTATTATTTATATTATCCAATTAACTAATCATTTTTGGCAGTAATATGTAATAATTCACCAATTTCATTCTTCATTTTAAGATAGTTTAATCCTTTTTCTGTAGTCTTATAGGTTTGGGTCCCTTCATTATATTCTATTAGATTGTTTTCTTTCAAAACAGAAAGGTATTCCTTTAATTGGTTGTAACTTAGAAAAGACTACATACATAATTTTTGTCTTGGTTACACCTCCCTTTGCTGCCTCTAGAATAGTTGCTACTATTTCTGTTCTCCCTCTATATTTCATAATTTTAATTAAGTAATTTAATTATATTAGTATAATATGACATGAAAAGATAAGATAGCTATTGTAGAATATTCTACATTTATTATTTGTAATTGGTATTAGGAAGGTAATACCTTGCATTTAGACAAAATTTGATTCTTTTGCTGGCATATAATTAGCTTTTATTATTAGAACTTATTTTGAATTACTATTTATTATACTTAAATTCTTAATTTACTTTTTTTAACTTCTGCTGTATTACCTAACTTATTCTCTAATATTAAAAATTTCATTTACACTAGTTACACTCAATCCAGGTTCAGGTCCTCCTCCGATTACATATATTTTATCATCATTAGCCGACACAGCTGCCAATCCATGGCGAGCAGTAGGCATATGTTCTTTGGATTCCCATTTATTATTTTTAAGATTATATTTTTCATTATTGTTATAGGTTTTGGTAATATCTTCGCCACCAAAGACATAGATTGTAGTATTATTTATTGATGCTGCACTAATTCCACTCCTCTTTGAAGGCATTGATTCAAGTATCATCCATTTATCTTCTTTAGGATTATACATTTCATTAACATTAACATTGGTAATAGGAGAAACTCCTTGTACTCTTCCACCAATTACATATACATTTCCACATCAACTACAGATGCAACATGATGTCTTGGAGTAGGCATTGGTCATTTTGATATCCAATCATTGGTTTTTAATGATAGGCCTCATTAATATCCATACTTCCACTCTCGCCTTCACCACCGATAGCATAAAGTATTTCATCAATAAAGACAGCTGTTAATGCTCCTCTAGCAGTAGGCATAGGAGGTCCTTCTCTCCAAGTATCATTGTTTGGACTGTAAATAAATAATTTAGCTCGAAGGAAGCCAATTATTATTTGTGTATCCGCCTACGACATAAATTTTTCCATTAGAACTTGAAGCAGCGGTATGATGCAATGGTTGTGGTAAAGGTGAAATTGTCTTCCAAGAATCATTTTTAATATTATAAATTTCTACAGTATCCAGTACATTACCAGATTTGTCAAATCCACCTATGACATAAATATCATTCCCAATGTTAGTAGCAGTAATCTCTGTTCTAGGTGTTGGCATAGCAGTTCCATTAGACCATGACGATTCAGCAGTTTCTGGAAATGCCTGCTGTTGTTGTTGTATTTGCCCAATCATTAATAGAATCAGAAAAAAACAACAGTAAATGAAATATTGATGATATGAATAAATTATAAGTCATATCAAAATATAACTTTTTTTATTAAATAAGATTATCTTTGTAGAGTATATACAATATTTCTAAATGTTCCACAACTAGATATAATTTGGAGCAGTTATCATAATAGATTTATTTATTTAACAGATAAAGTATAGTGAACCCGAGAAAACTACGGGCCCGTCGGGAGTTGAATAGACATGGTTTCAATGTTCAATAACTTGTAGTAAATTAAATGTAAGATTGAAAATTAGTTAGTTATTTTTGAATTCTTTAATAAATAAAATTGATTGCTTATTCATTCAAAAAAATTAAAAAAAATTAAAAATTTATTCTTGTAAAGCAAGTTCTGGTTGTTCTGAAGAACCTGAGTTGTTGCTTTTATTCTAAGATATAACAGATATAATTGAAATTGAAGTAAAATCCTCTAACAGAATATCCTGCCGGTAAATTTTATTATCAAGTTCCCATACAAACAAATGTTATTTCGTTGTATAAACTTTGTATCGAGAATTGGTTTCCAGATCAATATATTTCCATTCGGTTTCTTTTATCTGTATTTCTTGAAATTCTGATAGTATTGTAGGATGTAACAATTTATATACATTATTTCCCACAGAAATCTTGTTTGGCCCTGTTAGGGATTCCTCTATCTCTGCTGCTACATTCATAGGATATCCTATCAGATCAATAGGTGCGCTTTTATCATATCCATATTGTATAACTAAATTCTCTCCCTCATCTATTGCTATTTTAACAGCTAATTTTGGATAATTATCTTTATCTTTTTCTAAAATTGGATTGATACCATTTTCTATTACGTTAATCATTGATTTAGCACATTGGAATGCAGTATCGCAAGATAGATACTTATTAAAGCCACTTGGAAAGAACGCAATAACTGCATCTCCTACGTACTTTAATACAAACCCATTATAACTTTCAACAACGGAAGACAGTTCATGAGAAAAGGCTTTGATTATCTTTGCCATTCTTTCTACTGGTAAAGCCATACTCATCTTTGTTGAACCTACTAAATCAGCATACATTACAACAAGAGAAAGTTTAGAATCAACGTGATTGAGAAGAAAGTCTTGTCCTCTCTTTATTGATGTATTGTATTGATAACGCTCATGTAAAACACTCCAAAGCATTTCTTGTCTTTGTGATAGTAATGTTTGTAAATCATAGATAATTCTATTTTCAATAGATGATTTTGTATTTCTATTAGTGTACGTGTCTGTATTGCTATATGTATTTTTATTATCTTTATCAATCATTCTTTCTATTATTTTTTCTTTAATATCCTCCTCATCTTGATCATTCTCTATACCTATTGATCTTTCTTCTTTTATGTTGTCATTTTTACGTTTGGGATTATAACTAACATCTCTTTCATGACTTTCATTTTCTTTATCTTTATCTTCTTCCAAAGTTCTTAATTAAATCAGATAATTATTTAATTTAACTATTTCGAGGAGAGTGAAAAAATAAGATGAGGTCTTTTTCTTTCGTTTTTATAGGAATTGATGTACCGTAATAGATACATAGAGTAGATTATTTTCATTAAATCATTTCAAATTTTGTTACTGTCAATTTATTTCAATTATACATTTAATTGGAAAATGATCACTAAAACCTGTATTTGGATCTTGGACAAAATTAGCATAATATCCTTTATCTTTTTGTATTTTATCTAACCTTTCTGTCAAGCCTTTAAGTTTATCTTTTATTAGTTTTGTAATATTTTCATTTAGGTTTAATTGTAATGCTTCTTGTAGGATTATTTCTAATTCTTTTTTTTCTTTTACATCTTTATTTAAATCAAATATTTTTGTTTTAGAACAACAACAAAGTCAATTTTTGTTGCTATTGTATTAGCAATATCGACTTCAATGCTTAGTTTTTCAGTATTAAATGCAAATGCTCAAACAGAAAGCACTCAACCCACGTATTGGCTAGATATCTCAAAGGATGCAACTAGCGGCTTAATTGTTTCAGATGGTGCTAGTTATGTTAATGGGTTTGATACTACCTATACCATTACAGGAAAGCAATTTGATTTTAAAAAGGGAGGAGATTTAGTAATATCAGGTATAACTAATGATTTTCTTAAATCACCAACAAGTGGTTATGTGAAGGTGAAAGATACCAGTCCAAGTTCTAATGCAACCGGAATCGCAAATCCCTTTGCAAGCAAAGAACAAGTTAGTGAAAAGATAAAATCAGTTCTTGACGGTGCTATAGATGGAATATTTTCGGGTGCTGGACTAACTTTTACTATTGGTCCTGTGAATTATGTAATAAAATGTACATTCGGTGACTCTTTAGACGACTTTGAATGTTCCCAACAGGGAGGGTTTAAGTTTTAATAAATCAAATCATGAATCAAATAAGACTAAATTAACTTCTAATTTTATTTTTTAAATATTTTACTAAAACTTCTAGATAATCATTTTTTTTGAATTTTCTATAATCTTATAAGACTAGACCATATAGTAGTTTTACTGTATTTGTTGATGAACCCGAGAAAACTACGGGCCCGTCGGGAGTTGAACCCTAGAAATTTTTATGGTTCTCAACTTTTTACTTTTATTAGATTATTTGAGATATTAAGTTTCAATCTGTTAATTATTTTGCTTATGACTTTAGTTAGACATTCAGGGGATCACTAAAATTCATCCAAGATACGTATTTGCAGAATGGAAACCATTATTGTGGTATGTAAAAGGTGTAAGAGCAAACGACCTAGCAATATCAAATACAATAAGTGATTATATAGAATCAATTTCACCATCTAAAGTATTGCATAATTGGGAACAATCAACACTTGAAGCATAATATATTATAAAAAATCTCACTCTTGAAAATCAAACAGTATTAGATCCAATGATAGGAACTGGAACTACTGGAGTAGCTACATTGAAATTAAAGAGAAAATTCATTGGCATAGAAAAAGATAATGAAACATTTGAGATTGCAAAATCAAGAATTTGTAATTAAAATTGATGTTCTATGAGTTTTTATATATTTTTCTGTTTATTAAATATTAGAACTGAAGAACCAAATTAACATTCCATCTATATATGTAGTCAGATATGGTAACAAAACGTATGGTGAAATTTTAGGGTTTTCTCCTCTGATCACTTTCCTTCTAATCGCTTCCTTTTTGAACATGCAAAAAATATTATCATACAAAAATTCGACTTTGGTCTTTTGGTCGACTGAAAAATAATTGAATCTTTTACATTATTTTATTAGATTAAAAATTAATATTGTTAAAGCCCCTCATCTTTCTTTAGATAGCAGTCTCTTGTTCTTCATCTTATAACATATAGAAATATTGATAGCGATTAACTTATTTTTTTATTAAATTATTTTATTAAATATTGGTTCAACTTTTTATTTAGTGAATTCAATTAGAAAATTATGTACAAATATGGAAATAAATATGTGAAACAAATTTAACCTAAATTTTAATTTCCATAATAAAAATGTAGATTTATCAGAAACTAAAACTAAAAAATATTTCAAAATAAAATAAAAATTTATTAGGTTTAATAATTCAAAATTTCACATTGAATACTAGGTTTAAATTAGAACCTAGGCTCTAACGTTGATATTATTGTTGTTAGTATTTATGTGAATTTTCTCGATTAATTGATTGTATGAAATTGGTGTTTGTTTTTGCATACGCCTTTAGATTATCACGTGTTTGTTCAAGTGCTGTATTGTAAATTCTAATATTTGATAGTAGAGCGTTATTTACTAGATTTGCAGTATTTAACAGGTAACTTGTAAAGTTATTTACAGCTACTGAGTGATTTTCTGCAATTTTTTGTGGATTATACAAGTCCCATACACCACTATTTCTGTCTACTTGTGATTGAAATGAGCCTATTACTTGTTTTTCTGCTTCGATAAAGTCAGAAGCAATATCTTTTATAGTTTTAATAGTTTGTTCTTGATACTCAGCAATACGTTGTGTATATCGTGGAATTTCTCGTGTGGCTTCGTCAGTTGTCCTTTTTACATTATGTAAGGTGTTGTCTAGTGTCTTGTTTATTGCATCTTGTTGTTGATTTAATGTGTTATTGTAATCTCTATTGGTTCTTTCACTAAAATTAGTGGTATTAGTGTTATCACTGTTGAACTTAGATCTATCTACATTTGTTTCATTAATTTTGTTTTCTTTTGATGACATATTCTTCGATACGTTACCAAGGTATATAAGCGAAGGTAAAGATATCCGTGCATAATCATGTTTTGTCGATAGAATCATCTTAATTTTATACAATATGATTATTATATTTTTGTATTTAACACAATCTATATCCTGGATTTTTTATTTTATGGAGTTGTATACAATCATTCATATGTTAACTTAGAATGTATAAGAAAGGGAGATTAATTTACTATTACTTATCCATCAACTAACAAAATATTACCATAATTTTCTATTATTATGTAATATTCTTACCATCTATACAATTTTAACCACTTTTTCTTTATTTCTCGGAAATAGATTATTCTTTTCATTGCGTTAGAATAAATTTCTAAATTTTTCTTAGTCTTGTTAATTTAAGACTAATTCACCTCAAATTTTAAAAAGGATTGCATTTCTGTTTTTTCATTATGTAGATAAGCAAATAATTTGATCCAATTGTATACGTGTTGTAGATCACAATTATTATTACAATTACAAGAATAGTAATCATCAAAAGATTCAGTTCTATCCTTAAAATACTGCATCATTCTTTCAATCATACTCTTTTCTAGTGGTGAATGTAATCTATGTTTTAGATGTAGAAAAGTACAGGATTGAGGATACCATGTCCCGCCATCTTTGTATATTGTATGTTTTCCATATTTGCTAACTAAAGAATGAAAAGTTCTCTGCTACAAAATATTTCTTACTTCAGAAATGTAGATACCCAGTACTGATTTGTGAACTGGTTTGATACAGGTCCACTTCCAGAAATGCGAACAAACACTCAATGCCAGTTTCATTTTAAAATAATGCAGATTTTATTCCTTTTGAAGATTTTCGGCTGTAATATTACTAATCTAGTCGGATTGTAAATTTTAGATATTTTTCTCATAATATGTATTTGTTTAATATGAATCTGGATGTTTGCCTAGTGTATATATTATAAAAATTCTGACACATTTGACTATAATATTGACGCATTTGACGAAAAGTTAAATAATACTAAAAGGTATATATTGATATGCCCGTTGGAACAGGGATTGACATCAAATCTGGGGTAATTTACGAATGGTTAGCAGGAACCACTAGAGACAAAATTGCTGAAATTTACAATATTAGCACAGGAGGTGTAACCAACATAATAAATGAATGGCGTATTCAAATAGGTGGCTATATAGCTGACGATCTTAGAGAATTATCATTATCATTAAAAAAAGCCAAACTTACACCGCTTCAATGCTCTATGGGATTCAGAGTTGCCAAGATTATGCAAAGACTTGGGATAACTGAAGAACAATTCGAATCATTTATGACGGACATATATAACAGGTGCCAGAGACTAGAAGTTAGTCCTGACCAAATTGAAAATTACTTGAAAGAAATCATAAAACTTTCAAAAATTGTTTTTCCATCTGAAATTCCAAACTACCTGCAAACTCAAAAAAAGGAAATAGAAAATCTACAAGAAATAAATGAAAATCTACAACAAGAAAT
>CAWIYT010000214.1:0-7454 GCA_963840085.1 uncultured Nitrososphaerales archaeon | reverse complement strand
TTAAGAAGATGAATATACTATTTTTATAAATTTCAAATTCTAGTACTTTTTTGACTAATTATTGATATCATAATTGCAGTAATAAAATCTTATTACAGAAATTAAAAAAATTGTGAGACTTAAACAAAATAATCCTTTTTTGAAACATTATTAATATTTGATTTTGTATAAGTGTTTGTTTTTGACTTTGGATGATTCTAAAAAAGAAATTCTAGAGTATGCACATATCTGCAAAAAATATATACAAACAAATTGACATTGAAGATTTTTTTAACTATTTAAAAAGCAAATATCATGAACATACTGCAAAATGTTATCTTAGAGCCTATCCCAAAAATAGATAGAAATATAGCTGCCTATTTTTATTCTCTTATATGTTTAACATTTGAATAAAAGTAAAAAGTATGTTAGAACAATTATACGCATTCCAGATGATCTTTGGAATGAAATTAAAAATATTTTACCAAATGAGAAACCAGAGAATACAATAGGTCGTCCCATTGTTCCATACAGAAAAGTATTTGATGATATCATGTTTATCCTTAGAACTGGATGTCAGTGGAAAATGTTACCCAAAGAGTATGGTTCTGGTTCCACATGCCACAGAAGATTTCAGGAATGGAGAGAATCAGATATATTTGATAAATTATGGACAAGATTGCTACAAATATACGATTTAAAGAAAGGAATTAAGTGGAACTGGCAGTCTCTTGACAGCATATCCGTAAAATCACCTTTTTAGGGGGGAGATGACAGGACATAATCCTACTACTGACAGAAGGAGTAAATTAGGCAGCAAAGACATATTTTAACAGATAAAGAAGGCATTCCACTTTCTACTGTTATAACATCTGCAAATACTCCTATGATGTTACTACTGCAATTGAAACCGTTGACAGCATGGTTATCAAAAGACCATCTTCAAAATCAGCAACAAAATATAGAAACAACAACAACGACAACGACAACGACAAGAATAAGAATAAGAAGAAAAATCAGAATCTAAGTCTTGATAAAGCATATCATTCCAAAGATATAGAACAAGAAATCATCAAGAGAGGATATATTCCACATATACGACATAGAAGAGAAGAAAAGAAACACAACAATAGACATCCCACAAGAAGATGGGTAGTAGAAAGAGAACAAATTCATGGCATAACAGATTCAGGAAATTATTTACAAGGTTTGAAAAGAAGGATAAAAACTATCTTGGTCTTGTCCAATTAGCAAACAGCATAATAATTTATAGGAAGATAATTTTGGGATAGGCTCTTAGTCTATCATCATATTCGGAGTCTATCTCTTTTAATTTTTGAATCTTTATTTCTAAATCATTTTTTATTTTTTGTTTGGTTTCAATTTCAATTTCTAATACATTGAAATCAGAGAATTTTTCTATAACTTTGAATGGATTATAATTAGAATAATTTTTAATTCCTTCTACACATCTAGTAAATTTATCGGTATCTTCTACAATGATGCCATAGCTTTCTAGTTTATTTTTTGTCTTCACAAAAATATCAAGATTAAATGATGTTGTATTTGCATCTTTCAATGAAGATCTTGTTTTTTCCTCTGTTGCTAATATTTCTTTTTCAAGAATCTGTTTCTCTTCTTTTAATTTGTTTATTTTATTCTCTGATTCTTTTATTTCTTGCCTCTTTTCTTGTAAATAACTTGGAATATCTGATAAAGGCATTTTCTGCGAAAGTTGTGCAAATTCTATTAAAGCATCTCTAAGAATTTCTGGATTTATATCCATCTTTTGCGAAAATTCAAATATAGAGGTGAGAAGTTCTTCAAACTTTTTTGCTTCATGAATCTTTATCTTTAATTTTTCCATAATCTTGTATACTCGGAAACCTATTGCACAGTTATCCGCTGTCATATTCTGTCGTCATAATTCTTTTCCCGATTCTCTCAATGCATCTGCATCATAGTTGCCCAGTTCATTTCTCATTTTGGCTATTATATTTGATACAGTTCCTTGACTTGTACCAAATGCTTAAGCTATTTCATCCCGTGTTTTGCCTTGTAACCAATATTGTATTATACATGATTCTGTGTATGACGGAATATATTCTGTCATACCAATTATAGGTGTTTCAGAATCTATTTAAGCGGAAGAAAAAAAATAGTTCTTCGTCAAAAATTCAGTCAAATTTTTAGGCCTTTCGTCATTTTCGTCATAGTTTTCGTCAAATACTTTGTGCGAGAATTATGTATATATACCAGTTAGCATAAGTATACTGACATTTATCTAATTATCAAGTAATATACTATAGGACATAATAGTTATTAGCAAGTACTATTAATCTGAGATAATCTATTGGCTACAAAAGTATCAAAGGTAAAATTCAAAAAAATATACAGATCTGAACATGATACTAATGTAAAGGAAAGAATGCTACTTGTTTTAAAAGTAACATATGACAAACAGATTCCTGCACAGGTAGCAAGAGATCTTCACAGAAGTAGAACATGGGCATCTGACTGGTTAGAGATACAGGGAAGAAGGTTTAGAAGGCTTAAAGGACAGAACAAAAATCGGAAGACCTCCAGATATACCAGGAGAAGTATTATACGAGATAAAAAAACGAGTTAGCATCCAACAGACAAGGATGGACTACAAAACAGGTAGAAGATCTGATTGTAAAAAAGAGTGGAATAAGATATCATTATACCCACATTTACAGACTCATGCACAAGTGGGGATTCAAACAGAAGGTACCAAGAAAAGTACATGTAAATACTGCATCAAGAGAAGAGAAAGAACATTTTAAAAAAGAGCAAGAAAGATGCTGGATAATCTAAAAGAAGGATTTACTGTAGTATCTACTGATGAATCATTCTTCTTCTATGACTCTATTGTAAGAGTCTGGATAAAGAAGGATGAAAGACCAGTTGTAAGAGTTACCGGATCCCATTAAGAGTCAGTTCTATTTGGTGCCACAAGTTTAAAAGGAAAGCAATTGTTTAGACAGTATAACTGGTTTGATGAAAATACATTTCTGGATTATCTAAAACATATTCACAGAAAATTTCCAAAATGTTATCTGTTCCTGGATAAAGCAAAACAGCATTACAAATCAAAAAAGTACTGGAATATTTTGATAAATACAAAAAAGATCTGATTCCTGTATATCTTCCAACGGCATCTCCAGAATTCATGGTACTGGAAGAGATATGGCATATAGCCAAGAACGATCTTCTTGTTCTACAATATTATTCATCATTTACCGATTTCAGAAATAAAATACTTACATATATTTCAGAACAAAAAGATTTCATCTCAATATGATAAACTACTTGTTGGAAGGTGTCAGCTAACATATGCTAAGTGGTATAGTATGATGAGTTAGTTGTATTCTTGAAGTCAATAAGAAATAAATTCAATAATAAAAGAACCAGGTATTCTTAATGGGTTCGAATCCCATTTTATGTTTATTGTCTCATTTTGGGCCAAAAATATCAGTGTCAATAACAGTTCATACAATCTATGAGCCCGTATTCACTTATCATAAAATTCTACTAATTGTCCATTATAGTAATCTTTTTGATTAAATAGCATATCACAAATCTTCTTTGCAACTTGTTCAGGTTTCATCAAATTTTTATTGGATAGATTATATCCATTATCAACAATATCATCAATCATCTTTGTATCTACTCCACCAGGACATATTGCCATAATTTTTACATTATAATTATCAGCAACATCTTTAGCTACGCTTTCAGTAAAACCTATTATACCAAATTTACTTGCACAATATGCAGATAAGTTTGGAAAACCAGATTTTCCAGCTCCTGAACTTACGTTTACAATAACTCCTGATTTATTTTCAATCATATATGGAAGAACCTCATTGGTAAATAAAAAAATCCCTTTTAAATTAATATCAATAGTCTTATCCCATTCTTCTACCGTTGTTTTCATTATGCTTTTATAATAAACTATTCCTGCATTATTAATAAGAAAATCAATCCTTCTAAATTTTTTTATTGATATGTCAACCAGATTTTTTACATCAGATTGTTTGCTAACATCACACTTTAAACCTAAAACATTTTCTTTTTTAGAAGGAAATTTGTCAAGAATTTCTTGTATGACATTATCTACGCTTTGTTGACTTCTGGAAGATATAATTACATTTAATCCCTTTTGCAATAACAGTAATGCAGTTTCTTTACCTATCCCTCTTGTACTTCCAGTAACAATGGCAGTATACTTGTCTTGTTCCGCGAAATTCATAATTAGTTTTAATATTATTTCAATTTAAATTATGTAGATACATCTGAAACCTATACTCTACATTGGTATCCATTTAAAATAAGTTTCTAATAATAAAAGCTAAATACATGATAATACTATCTCTACAATAGACTCCTCTTTTAGAACCGCTATTGGTATTACTCCCGACGGGCCCGCAGTTTTCTCGGGTTCACTATATTTGGGATAATAATAAAAAACCTACATGTTTTTCTATATTTACAAGAATAAAAGTTTCCTGTTACAAGTATTTTCTCTTCTAATATATAGATAACAAGCACAGAATTATTTGCTGGTTCAATACAAAACTATACTCAAAAATATTGATTACTAATTTGAATAACAGTTTCATCTATTATGAAGGCTGATACTCTTTTCCTTTTGTAAATTGGATACTCTGCAAACCTTTGAATTCAGTTCCATACAGAAACATGACTTCTTTTATCATCCTTGAAAATTATTAGTGCTTTAGATGTATTACGTAAACTTAAACCAAGAAAGTATAATATAAAAGAAAGGACATTACTATAATAGTGGATGTTTAATTTCTTTCAAATCTAATATTCATAACATGAATGAGAACGTTCCTCAGCTATATCTTTTACTGCTTATCTTAAGATCCATGAAAATCTTCATTTGTATAAGGTTACCTTATGTTCCTGTTAACC
Organism: uncultured Nitrososphaerales archaeon; assembly: GCA_963840085.1. Taxonomy (GTDB): domain Archaea; phylum Thermoproteota; class Nitrososphaeria; order Nitrososphaerales; family Nitrososphaeraceae; genus TH1177. Next base: position 2,513 of record CAWIYT010000214.1, on the reverse strand, counting down.
GTAATATTCTATTATAATTCATGCTATCAAAAATTATCGAAAATAGTATATACTAGATATGTTATTTTTCATTCTTTTTTAATTCATTTTATGTTCTATTTTCTTAATTTTTTATTTCTGCTTACAAAAGGCAAACATCCCTCCATCTTCTTTAAGGGCAATAGTATAGTCACTCAGATATCCCTTCAGTCAGAGCCTCACTTATACGGAGTATGTTAACTTTGAACCTAGCCATAATACAAAAAGTATTGGTATCCAATAAAAATTTTCATATGGTTAGAGCCTATTTGTGGAGTCTTAATTCCAACAAAAGTAAAATTTTGTAGCAAATGTGATAATTCGCAATAATTAAAAACAAGTTATAACCTTTTATTCATGATGAAAGTATTTGATGGTAAGTCAGCAGCAGAAGAATACATGTCTACTCATACTTTGAATTTTTCTACACCTGAAATGACACTTAAAAAATTTGCAGTATGGTTATCGGAAATTGTTGAAAATAATGGCGAGGAAGGTACCTCGAATTATACTTTATCTACAAACAAGAGACAAAGAAAATTAAGAGCAAAGCCAATCACGATGAGACATCTAAACCTATCAATTTTTCAGATCTTTTACCTGATATTGGTCAAAACTTTCAAACCCACAGGAGCAATAACTGATATGTTTAACAAAACAGTGTCATCATTTTCTAAAAAAATATTGAATATTCTACAAATCCAGAATCAAAATTTTGTATTGAATGGGGTAATAAACTTAGAGTTGATTCTAAATTGTGCACAAAATGTGGTGCGAGACAATAATCTCAATTGGCTCTGTAGAAACCATCATAGTTAACTATATTCTACATTGCATTTATAGAAATCAGGTATTTTTCTTGATTAATTATTAATTCTTTAGTTACTAATAATAAAAGCTAGATACTATGTAGTAGAACCCTACTACATGGAGGATTTTACTCCCGACCATCTTGCTCTGAATATATATAGATGAACACCATAATGTTAGAAGATGAACCCGATTTTCTATTACTGCTATTTTTAATTAAATGATGTTTCTAATTTTTTACTACCAAATATCATAAATAATAGATACCATAAAATTATGTCATTATACAAAAGCAGTATAATGAGAATAGGATGTAAACTGAGCAATTTCAATCATCCTATTAATTTCTTTTTATTTAGTATTTTAAGTACCTAAAAAAGAGTTATTTAGTAGTAGATACTTATTATTGATAATAAAGAAGGAATTTCCTTTTAATTATACCAAATAAATTTAGTATTAATTTATGTTATATAGGAATATATTAATCTATCTTAATTTTTGAGGTTTCATCATTATAGTTACAAAATTATAAATAAATTGGTAAAGGTAGCATATTAATACTATATTTTATGTTCGTATTTTCTCTGACGTTTGATCCTTTGTTATGGAAAATATATCAGCAAACCTTTTGAATATCATCATGAACCATTCCCAATTAAATCCTGCTAAAGCTGCAACAGGTATAAAAAGCAAACCTCGTATTGTAGATGGTTCGTTAGTACTTCCATTTAATTGAACATTTTCTGTTACTTTTACATGTGACGTAACATTTTGGGTGGTATTTCCTTGTGGGGTAATATTTTTTGTCGCATTTGTTAATCCTGCCTTGTTGCCTAACTCGTTCTTCCTAACATATTTAGCTAACCTATTCTAGTAATACTATGTGAACTGGAAGAGGTACAATGAGTCTCTTGTTAAACGTGGTGAGATATTACTTGATTTTGATGTTATAGATAACTGGGATAATGAACTAGAGGAGATGAATAAGGACAAGGAAGGCAGAAAATTCGTATATCCAGATTCATTTATCAAATTACTTGGTTATATGAGAGCATATTTTCATTTACCTTATAGACAGATTGAAGGTGTAGTACGAGAACATGCTTCAAACACATTACCATCAATTCCTCATTATAGCAGGATTTGTAGAAGAATCAACAGATTGGATATCAAAATAAACGATGATGATGAGAATAAATCCAATTTACAACATGATGATAATTTTGTAATTGCAATTGACTCTACCGGTGTTAAAGTTACAAACAGAGGGGGGAATGGATCAGACATAAATGGAAAGTAAAAAGAGGTTATCTCAAAATACACATAGCAGTTGATATCAAGAAGAAGAGAATTTTATCGTTACAGGTAACCAGTGAACAAGTAACATGATGGAAAAATATTACCCGAATTAGTGGATGATATAATAATAAAACAGAACAAAGTAGTTGAAACTGCCATTATGGATGGTGCCTATGATAGTAACAAGAATTTTCAATTTCTATCATTTAAAGGAATTCAACCAGCAATTAAGGTAAGAAAGAATGCCAAGTATAGAAAGACAAACCATTATTTGTGAGAAACAAGAACGTACAATCACAGAAAACCAATCTACAACAATGGAAGAATAGCATCAGCTATGGAAAGAGATGGATGGTAGAAACTGTCTTCTCCTGTATTAAAAGAAT
>CAWIYT010000213.1:0-13926 GCA_963840085.1 uncultured Nitrososphaerales archaeon | reverse complement strand
CTCTTCAAGGCTTGTGGCACCAAATAAAACTGACTCTTGATGAGATCCAGTGATTCTTACAACTGGTCTTTCGTCTTTTCTTATCCATACTCTGCTTACAAGTGAGTCATAGAAGAAGAATGATTCATCTAATGATACAGCAGTAAATTCATCTTTTATATTATCCAGTATCTCTCTTGCTCTTTTTTAAAACGTTCTTTTTCCTCCTTAGATGCTGTATTTACATGTACTTTTCTTGGTACCTTCTGTTTGAATCCCCATTTGTGCATAAGTCGGTATATATGTTAGTGTAATGGTATCTTATTCCACCACTCTTTTTCTGACAATTAGATCTTCTACCTGCTGTTTTGTAGTCCATCCCTGTTTGCTGGATGCTAACTCGTTTTTTATCTTGTATATTATCTCTTTTGGTATATCTGGATGTCTACCACTTTTTGGTCTGTCCTTTAATCCTTCTATTCCTTCTTCTTCCCTGTATCTCTTTAACCAGTACAATGCCCATGGTCTACTTCTATGTGTAGTTCATCAGCTGCGTAAGCAGGAATGACATTATCATTCTCTACCTTTACTACAAGAAGTAATCTTTCCTTTACCTTGAGATTAGTTTCCTTCTTGTATAATCTAATCAATTCATTTTTGAAATACTTCACATTAGTTTGACATTAAACGCAATAAGTAGGATGACAAATATCTTTTACTGTTTATAAGATATGATAATAATGAATTCTGATTAGAAAATATAGGCTAATTGGTATAAGTATAAAATTATTGTCTTCATCGATATAACTCTTACCAAACAAAAACATAACAATCTGACCAGTAAATATTATTCCCATTGCAAATTTTAAATTTAAACTTCGTTCACGTTTAAACCACCATATTACTAATATTATTCCAGTAAACCATAAGAACATCGAAGGAAAAATGAAATCTTGATTTTTTAGAGATATAATAAAGAGAGCCGTAGCAATTATTGCAAGGAGAATTCCAAAAATTCCTATTATTCCTCTTTGACTACTCATTTTTTTAAGATGAAGGTAATAAATATAATAATTTTTAGTTTCATTATTATCAAGGAATACTAGAAATTAGTATTCGTATTTGTCGCCAAGTCAAATTTTATAAAATAAAATAAATTTCTGTATTTTATTTTATGATTATTATTCTGCTATTGTTATCTTCATTATCTTTTCCTATGGCATTTGCCATTTGTCTATGTAGATAATACATATATTTTTTTAAATAACTGAGGCTGGGTCATAAATCAATGAACAAATATTATCATGCTAATAGTAGCATGTGATCAATCGTTATGTCCCTAGCATGTATTTGATTGCTCTGGGATTATCTTTATTGGTTTTACAGTTATAATAGACAAGTATCTGGTACAGCAAGACTGACAATAGTACTGATGCACAAGCCCTATCATATCCTCTTACAGGTAATGGATCTATTCTAAAGACAGATTTGATATGTTCTATCAATGGTTCAATTGATATACTTCTTAGAGAATAGATAGCCTGTCCAATATTAGATTCATAAAATTCAACTAATTTTATCCTGTCAACAGGTGTATTTTCATATCTCTGTACCGGACACACCAATTGAAATCCCATATCTCTGCTGAGATCGTACAGTTTATGATCATCATAGCCAGGATCTGCAGACATATAATATGTTTCCCTTGTGATTGTAACAGGTAGACTGCATGTTACTGTACTGTACATCTGATTGTCAGGTATATTGGCAGTTGTAAAATCTGCTGCCAAAGGTACAATGATGGAACCAGCAGTACTTGCTACCAGATGTAGTTTGTATCCAAATATCCAACCCTTTGTATGGCTGAATCCCCATCTTGCATCAGTATCAATACCAGAACGTGGTACTACTCCATCAGTCATAGAAGATTTGTGCCAGACAGAGCCTTTAGCCTTGATAAGGGTACTATCTGTTGAAACAATATACGGATCTATCAGATTATCACATACAAAAAGTTCTCCCATAGCAGCAATCCTGTTTTTTATATCATTAGATATTGTGGCAAGACGTCTATCAAATGTTCTTCTGCTTGGTAGTATTCTGGATAGCCCACATCCTTTCATTACCTTTTTGTTATATGGCAGATCCATTGCAAGGTATTCATGTAATGCTCTGTTGGAATCTAATCGAAACCATATACGTACAACAAAACATCTCAAAATAACAGTAGGAGAATAGACATATGGTCTCCCACGTCTTCTTATTTGATTATTTTTATGTGGCCATCTAATCAAACCAATCAAATACAAAACGCTAATTAGAATAGATGTTGATCTTTTCTGTGCTAGTTTGTTGGCTGGTATATTGTTTCACCAAAACATCATACACACCAATAAACTAGCTTTATTTGTTATGAAAATAAAATAATGAAATAATTATGACCCAGCCTCAAATAACTATATTATATCTTATAAAATAATATTGAAAGATTAGTCCAACTGATATTAATCAATATTTAACAAAAAGTTGCATTCCTAAAAAAGAATTTTGTTGTAATCTAACAAAGAGATCAGAGCTTTATTAATCAGCTTTAAGGCTTTCTCTAGTCTGAATGTCCTAATACATCGTGATATATTACAATTGTTTATACATTGCTGATATATACTCCCATCGAAATATTGTATAGTATAATTTTTATGAAACACGATGTATTTAATATTGTAGTAATGCAAGATATACAAATTAACGAAGTTGAATGGTATTTACGCGATCATTTATTTCGACAATCTAATCAAGGCAGACAACAATTCAAAAAAGAGTTACTGGCAAGTGAAATGATTAATTTGTATTTAAGATATAGAAATTCTAATTTGAAGCATATGGATGATATGATAACTACTGTGATTGAAAACCTAGTTTCTCGTCAAGTAATAAAAAAGACCGAGAATAATTCATTGGAAGTGACAGACAGATTCTCTCGATTACAGTGCTCTAAATGTTTTTACATTTCCTATCTGAATAGTAATGAACCTAGGAATTGCCTTAGATGTTCATCAGTTGAATTGTATGATTTTCCTAAGAAAAAGTAGTTTTTCTATTTCAATAACATAGAAATTTTTAAATGTAGTTATGAAGAGTAGATCTTTATTATCGCTTTATGACTATAACACAATATTAGACGTTATTTCTGTACCGCTATAGGCATTAATCCCAATGGATATTTTGTCTGCATCGTAGTTGAATTAAAATCTGAGAGAGTATTTGTGTATTTATTATATATAATTGCAAAACTGGGTCAAAGGCCTTAAAGGATCTCAGACTATAGGATGACAATATACTACTAATAAATTATCCAATGTTATGATAATTTAAGAGGAAAGTGATGTCTTAAAATTAAATAGAGTATAATTGCTTCTCTCTGGGAATTGTTCGAATAATGGTTTAATTCTTTCTGTAATTATATTAAACCATTTATTATTAAGCTTATGATATGCATCCATATCTTCTTTTGTTTCCCAAAAAGTTAGTGCTATAGTTTCTTGTGAATCATCTACACTATTCATTATTATAAATCCCTTGAATCCCTTAATTTGATTTTTATATTCATTGAAAAAGTCTGCAAGTATCTTTGTTCCTTCTTCTCTTTTATCTGGCTTAAATCTAGCCTTGTTGTGTTTGATATACTTGAATCCATATATCATTATATTATAGTTTCATATTCGCCTTTATAATAAATACTAAACCTTCTGGTATTGTAGTTGCAGCAAAATTGCCTACTTCATTTGGCCAATAATATTTCAATTCTTTTTTAAGAAATAGAGGCAATGCCTCGCAACCCTATAGCCCTTTTTTATGTGTTCATATATATGTGTTGTATTTTACATCAACAATAAGAAATGAGTTACCGCAATCATGATCATCTAAATTATTTTCGTCAATATCAATTTCACAATCCGAAAAATCAGAAATTTCTATTCCTAATTCTCTTCTATTTTTATGACTTCCATAACAAAAAATTATTCTCTTATTATAAAAAAAGATAATTGATTTTTAATAAAAAAGGGTCTGTTAACTTAAGAGATTACCCAACCTCCTTTGTTAGAACAGGATTGTTCTTTGCTACTATATGGTATTATTGTACATTGATACAAATAATTCTATCCAGTTACACACATGACTATTATCACAATCTCTTTTACTATTATATGGATAGAGTAAAATCATCAAAAGATTCAGTTCTGTCTTTGAAATACTGCATTACCCTTTCGATAAGGCTCTTTTCCAGTGGTGAATATGTATATAGAGTGTTTCAACTTTAGTACTTTGCAAGCCTCTGATGGATACCAAGTACCACCATCTGAATAAACACTATGTTTACCATACTTTTCTATCAATGTTTCTAGAAATTGTCTAGCAACAAGCATATTTCTACTCTCAGAAATGTGTATTCCAAGTAATGTTTTATGTACAGGTTCTGTTGCTATCCACAAATATAGTAGTGTTTCCAACCAATCTGAATGACAGTTTCATCGATTATGAAAGCAGAAATTCTCTTTCTCTTATAAACAGGATACTGACTAAATTTCTGTATCCAGTTCCATATAGACACGTAACTCCTTTTCTTATCTCTAAATATTTCTAACGCCTTGGAAGTATTTCGTAGAACTGAGACCAATAAGAAAGTACAAATACAAAAAGAGTACATTAGATCTTTTGCGTAATTAGGAAGGAATCAAAATATTCTGAAAATTAAATTAATTTTTATAAATTTTATAAATTTAATAACATTATTCTCTTTTATCTTAGATCAGATATGTAATATTTTACATGATCGTTAATTACGCAATAGATCTAATATATATAATTCTGATTTAAGTAAACAAAGAAGTAGATAATTACTCTTTTTAATTGGATTCGAAATTTGTATTATCGATAATTATCTTACAGAAAAAGGATTAAACTTTCTTAAAAAGGATGATGAAATGCAAGAATTATTACCAACTACAATAAAAGAATAATTAAACATCAAAATTTTTAAAATTGATGTAGTATTATAATTATAATTTTTTTGTATTGGTCAGTGGAACTATATCTGTGCCATCAGTAATAGAGCAACCTGATATAGTAAATAACATACATGTAAATAACATAAATATAGAATTTTCATAAATACAATAAACCCTTGAGATATAGAGTACACATGAAAATAGATAATTTAATTAATGAAAAAACTGCTCTGTTGCGTAACTCGTCTAGATAACCATCTATTTTTTGTTACTAATGTAAAAATTATGTAATAGTTAGACTCTGAAACAAGTTATATAAAGATGCTTTCAGTATCATCTCCTTTATCATGTTCTCAAATCTTATAGCAGTAACATATTCTCTACCAAACATTCTTTTAATACAGGAGAAGACAGTTTCTACCATCCATCTCTTTCCATAGCTGACGCTATCCTTCCATTGTTGTAGATTGGTTTTCTGTGATTGTACGTTCTTGTTTCTCACAAATAATGGTTTGTCTTTCTATACTTGGCATTCTTTCTTACCTTAATTGCTGGTTGAATTCCTTTAAATGATAGAAATTGAAAATTCTTGTTACTATCATAGGCACCATCCATAATGGCAGTTTCAACTACTTTGTTCTGTTTTATTATTATATCATCCACTAATTCGGGTAATATTTTTCCATCATGTACTTGTTCACTGGTTACTTGTAACGATAAAATTCTCTTCTTTTTTATGTCAACTGCTATGTGTATTTTGAGATAACCTCTTTTTACTTTCCATTTATGTCTGATCCATTCCCCCCTCTGTTTGTAACTTTAACACCGGTAGAGTCAATTGCAATTACAAAATTATCATCATGTTGTAAATTGGATTTATTCTCATCATCATCGTTTATTTTGATATCCAATCTGTTGATTCTTCTACAAATCCTGCTATAATGAGGAATTGATGGTAATGTGTTTGAAGCATGTTCTCGTACTACACCTTCAATCTGTCTATAAGGTAAATGAAAATATGCTCTCATATAACCAAGTAATTTGATAAATGAATCTGGATATACGAATTTTCTGCCTTCCTTGTCCTTATTCATCTCCTCTAGTTCATTATCCCAGTTATCTATAACATCAAAATCAAGTAATATCTCACCACGTTTAACAAGAGACTCATTGTACTTCTTCCAGTTCACATAGTATTACTAGAATAGGTTAGCTAAATATGTTAGGAAGAACGAGTTAGGCAACAAGGCAGGATTAACAAATGCGACAAAAAATATTACCCCACAAGGAAATACCACCCAAAATGTTACGTCACATGTAAAAGTAACAGAAAATGTTCAATTAAATGGAAGTACTAACGAACCATCTACAATACGAGGTTTGCTTTTTATACCTGTTGCAGCTTTAGCAGGATTTAATTGGGAATGGTTCATGATGATATTCAAAAGGTTTGCTGATATATTTTCCATAACAAAGGATCAAACGTCAGAGAAAATACGAACATAAAATATAGTATTAATATGCTACCTTTACCAATTCGCTCTTATTTCTGAATGTTTCAGCTAGTTGTAACAAAGAATTTCCATGAATCTTTGTTCTCTTGTCTTGGTTCTATTGTTATGAATAAACTGGAATGTTTTGGAGTATACCTGTAAATTGTACCTGTTTACACCCATGAACTTTCTTATCCATAACTGGTACAGGTTGCTTCTGCATTCACAATTATTCACATGAACAATATCATTTGCGTATTCTTTCTGTGAATGGATTACACTTTTGTGTATGAAGCCATGTTCTTCCAGCTGGTCATATGCTCTATATTCATCTGTAAATACAGTTGAACCATACTCTACTCTGGTACATATAATATCAAGAAGTGACTGTACGTACAGGAACATCAAAATATGTCATTCCGTTCCTTCTTTGATGAATACATGTTATCATTGGATGATCCTTGTAAAATGTTCCTCTGCCTCTCCAGGGTTTTAGCCCTCTTTTCCTGGGTTTTCTTCCTGATTTTACTATCTCATCATGATATGATCTACCTTTCAGTACCTGCCTTGATATAGAATTCATCACCTTCAACATTACCACCGAGTTTAGCAGATGATGATGAGGAAGATGATAACTTTTCCATAACTGTTCTGATAAATCGATAGCATCTTGGAATTGGTATAACTACCTCAAGCGATACCTGTCTTATTGAACATCCGGGCCAGAGTACAAAGTATAGATACATTGCCAAAAACCATATCTTCAATGGTGTATGTGAATAATGAAATACAGTACCTGTTTTGTCATTGAACAATCTTTTACAATGCTTGCAAAGGTACTTTTGGTAGGATCGATACTGACCATCCTTCTTTACGTTATTTGACTTACAATGTGGACATAATATGTAGTCTTTCCATCTGGCCTTTCTCAGTAAACTGGTACACCAACTTTCATCAGGAAGAGATGTGGTTAAAGTAAACACATCCTAATTATGTTTTATGCAGCTTTAAGCTTGGCTGAAACATTTGTCAATAAGAGCGTACCAATTTATTTATAATTTTGTAACTATAATGATGAAACCTCAAAAATTAAGATAGATTAATATATTCCTATATAACATAAATTAATACTAAATTTATTTGGTATAATTAAAAGGAAATTCCTTCTTTATTATCAATAATAAGTATCTACTACTAAATAACTCTTTTTTAGGTACTTAAAATACTAAATAAAAAGAAATTAATAGGATGATTGAAATTGCTCAGTTTACATCCTATTCTCATTATACTGCTTTTGTATAATGACATAATTTTATGGTATCTATTATTTATGATATTTGGTAGTAAAAAATTAGAAACATCATTTAATTAAAAATAGCAGTAATAGAAAATCGGGTTCATCTTCTAACATTAGGGTTCATCTATATATTCAGCAAGATGGTCGGGAGTAAAATCTTCCATGTAGTAGGGTTCTACTACATAGTATCTAGCTTTTATTATTAGTAACTAAAGAATTAATAATTAATCAAGAAAAATACCTGATTTCTATAAATGCAATGTAGAATATAGTTAGCTATGATGGTTTCTACAGAGCCAATTGAGATTATTGTCTCGCACCACATTTTGTGCACAATTTAGAATCAACTCTAAGTTTATTACCCCATTCAATACAAAATTTTGATTCTGGATTTGTAGAATATTCAATATTTTTAGAAAATGATGATACTGTTTTGTTAAACATATCAGTTATTGCTCCTGTGGGTTTGAAAGTTTTATCAATATCAGGTAAAAGATCTGAAAAATTGATAGGTTTAGATGTCTCATCTGATTGGCTTTGCTCTTAATTTTCTTTGTCTCTTGTTTGTAGATAAAGTATAATTCGAGGTACTTCCTCGCCATTATTTTCAACAATTTCCGATAACCATACTGCAAATTTTTTAAGTGTCATTTCAGGTGTAGAAAAATTCAAAGTATGAGTAGACATGTATTCTTCTGCTGCTGACTTACCATCAAATACTTTCATCATGAATAAAAGGTTATAACTTGTTTTTAATTATTGCGAATTATCACATTTGCTACAAAATTTTACTTTTGTTGGAATTAAGACTCCACAAATGGCTCTGACTATATGAAAATCTTTATTGGGTAACAATTCCTATTGTATACAGGCTAAGTTCAAACTTAACATACTCCATATGAGAGTGAGGCTCTGACTGAACCGATATCCGAGCGGCTATACTACTGCCTCATAAAGAAGGCGAATGGATGTTTGCCGCCTGTTAGCCGAAATAAAAAATAAGAAAATAGAACATAAAATAAAAGAAAAAAGAATGAAAAGTAACATATCTAGCATATGCTATTTTAGATAATTTTTAATACTATGAATTATAATAGAATATTACGCTTAACAGGAACATAAGGATGACCTGATACAGATGGAGATTTTCATGGATGTTAAGTTAAGCAGTAAAAGATATAGCTGAGAACGTTCTCTTTATGTTATGAAAATTAGATTTGAAAGAAATAAAACATCCACTATTATAGTAATGTACTCTCTTTATCTATACTTTCTTGGTTTAAGTTTACGTAATACATCTAAAGCACTAATAATTTTCAAGGATGATAAAAGAAGTCATGTTTCTGTATGGAACTGAATTCAAAGGTTTGCAGAGTATCCAATTTACAAAAGGAAAAGAGTATCAGCCTTCATAATAGATGAAACTGTTATTCAAATTAGTAATCAATATTTTTGAGTATAGTTTTGTATTGAACCAGCAAATAATTCTGTGCTTGTTATCTATATATTAGAAGAGAAAATACTTGTAACAGGAAACTTTTATTCTTGTAAATATAGAAAAACATGTAGGTTTTTTATAATTATTCCAAAATAGATGAACCCGAGAAAACTACGGGCCCGTCGGGAGTAATACCGATAGCGGTTCTAAAAGTGGAATCCAATGTAAAGATAGTAGTATCATGTATATAGCTTTTATTATTAGTAACTTATTTTAAATGGATACCAATGTAGAGATAGGTTTCAGCTGTATCTACATAATTTAAATTAAAATAATACTAAAACTAATTATGAATTTCACGGAGCAAGACAAGTATACTGCCATTGTTACTGGAAGTACAAGAGGGATAGGTGAAGAAACTGCATTACTCTTATTGCAAAAGGGATTAAATGTAATTATATCTTCCAGAAGTCGACAAAGCGTAGATAATGCCATACAAGAAATTCTTGACAAATGTCCTTCTAAAAAAGAAAATGTTTTAGGTTTAAAGTGTGATGTTAGCAAATACTCTGATGTAAAATCTCTTGTTGATGTATCAGTAAAAACATTTGGAAGGATTGATGTTCTTGTTAATAACGCAGGTATAGTTTATTTTAAAAGTATAATGGATACAACTGAAGAAGAATGGAACAAAACTATTGATACCAATTTGAAAGGTGTTTTTATATTCACCAAAGAAATACTTCCGTATATGATTGAAAATAAATCAGGAGTTATTGTAAACGTAAGTTCAGGAGCTGGAAAATCTGGTTTTCCAAACTTATCTGCATATTGTGCAAGTAAATTTGGTATAATAGGTTTTACTGAAAGCGTAGCCAAAGAAGTTGCTGATAATAATGTAAAGGTTATGGCAATATGTCCTGGTGGAGTAGATACAAAGATGATTGATGATATTGTTGATAATGGATATAATCTATCCAATAGAAATTTGATGAAACCTGAACAAGTTGCAATGAAGATTTATGATATGATATTTAATCAAAAAGATTACTATGATGGACAATCAGTAGAATTTTATAAGTGAATACGGGCTCAGAGGTTTGTGAATTGTTATTGACATGATATTTTTGGCCCAAAATAAGACAATAAACATAAAATGGAATTCGAACCCATTAAGAATACCTGGTTCTTTTATTATTGAATTTATTACTTATTGACTTCAAGAATACAACTAACTCATCATACTATACCACTTAGCATATGTTAGCTGACACCTTCCAACAAGTAGTTTATCATATTGAGATGAAATCTTTTTGTTCTGAAATATATGTAAGTATTTTATTTCTGAAATCGGTAAATGATGAATAATATTGTAGAACAAGAAGATCGTTCTTGGCTATATGCCATATCTCTTCCAGTACCATGAATTCTGGAGATGCCGTTGGAAGAAATACAGGAATCAGATCTTTTTTGTATTTATCAAAATATTCCAGTACTTTTTTGATTTGTAATGCTGTTTTGCTTTATCCAGGAACAGATAACATTTTGGAAATTTTCTGTGAATATGTTTTAGATAATCCAGAAATGTATTTTCATCAAACCAGTTATACTGTCTAAACAATTGCTTTCCTTTTAAACTTGTGGCACCAAATAGAACTGACTCTTAATGGGATCCGGTAACTCTTACAACTGGTCTTTCATCCTTCTTTATCCAGACTCTTACAATAGAGTCATAGAAGAAGAATGATTCATCAGTAGATACTACAGTAAATCCTTCTTTTAGATTATCCAGCATCTTTCTTGCTCTTTTTTAAAATGTTCTTTCTCTTCTCTTGATGCAGTATTTACATGTACTTTTCTTGGTACCTTCTGTTTGAATCCCCACTTGTGCATGAGTCTGTAAATGTGGGTATAATGATATCTTATTCCACTCTTTTTTACAATCAGATCTTCTACCTGTTTTGTAGTCCATCCTTGTCTGTTGGATGCTAACTCGTTTTTTTATCTCGTATAATACTTCTCCTGGTATATCTGGAGGTCTTCCGATTTTTGTTCTGTCCTTTAAGCCTTCTAAACCTTCTTCCCTGTATCTCTAACCAGTCAGATGCCCATGTTCTACTTCTGTGAAGATCTCTTGCTACCTGTGCAGGAATCTGTTTGTCATATGTTACTTTTAAAACAAGTAGCATTCTTTCCTTTACATTAGTATCATGTTCAGATCTGTATATTTTTTTGAATTTTACCTTTGATACTTTTGTAGCCAATAGATTATCTCAGATTAATAGTACTTGCTAATAGCTATTATGTCCTATAGTATATTACTTGATAATTAGATAAATGTCAGTATACTTATGCTAACTGGTATACTACTAGATTATAAAAATTTATTATTAGTTGGATTGTGCTGTAGTCGATAGAAATGTATTTAATATATTACCCATCTCTTCTGGATATTGATCCATTACTGCATGACCCGCATTTTTGACCTGTACAAGCCAGGCTCCTGGAATCTTTTCTACAATCTTTAAAGAATTCGCTAGTGGGATTAAGGAATTATCATCAGTTCCAGTGATGAGCAAAGTAGGTTTGGCTAGTTTTGCAAGCTCATCACAGGCACCACTCCAGTTGGTTGCCACCCACTCCTTTCCTACATTATTCTGATTATTCATTGCGTCAAAGGAAAGTCCAGGCTTCGCTTGCTGCATAGTTGGAATGTTCTCAAGGACTTCAGGATGCAGTTTAAGCCATCCAGATCCTACTGAAGCAGCTACAAGCTCTTTCATCTCCTCCTGAGAAATAGAAACATTATTTAGAGATTTGTTTACAATTTCGTCTTCCAATTTTAGAAACTCAGGCGGTGAAGGGGTATGATCTTTTCCGCCACATGATGAAGCAACAAGTACAAGACTGTTAACCTTATCTGGATACATGATAGTAAACTGTTGGGCGATAAATGATCCAAGAGAATATCCCATAACATCTGCTTTTGGTATTTTCAGAACATCAAGCAGACCAGCTGCATCGTTTGCTAGTTGCTGAGAAGTGTATGGTTTGGAACCCATTGTTGTATTTCCAAGTCCACGACTATCAAACACAATTACTGTGTGATTTGAAGAAAGACTCCTTAGAAGGGACGGGTCCCAGGCATCCATAACATCAGAAGCGCCATTGAAAAGTAAAATAGGGTTACCTTTTCCTAACATCTTGTATGCAATGTCAATATCCCCTACCTGAACTTTTTTTGCTGGAATACTTTGTATGTTTGATGAATCTGTTACATTGAAACTTGTCTTATCTTGCTGACCATAAACAGGATTGGTAGTAGTAGTCAACATAATAGCAGTAGTAGGGATAATCATTATAAACATGAAGATAATGATGAAAATTGAAGTTTTATTTCCTTTAATTTTTTGTGGGTAATACATTTTGTTATCTACCGTTGGATACCATTCACTTGGTTAAGAGTTTATCTTTATCTTATCCTTAGAATTTCTTATTAAAGCAAGCAAATATATCAAAAGAAAAGTTGATACAAGTTAATTTTCTTATTGTTAACATATTTTGAACATATCTAATCATATTCTATATTTACTAACAGATGAGCCCGAGAAAAGTATGGGCCCGTCGGGAGTGGAACCGTCCATGTAGTAGGGTTCTACTACATCAAATTTATATTTTTGGTAACATTAATAACAGGAAGAAATTACTGACATTTTCATTTCCTTACATTTTAATATTATAGTGTATACATATTAATTTGTAAGGGCATAAATTTATGGTATTGATGACCCTGTTAAGTTAAGGAAAATAGATGAATAGAATTGAAAAAATCTTATAAAAGTGATCACAGAACATAATAGAATTATATAATATGACTATCACTTTTACCCTTAACTTTAACAGGGCCATAATAACTATAGAAAATAAAAAAAATCAATATTTAGAAGGATTATTTCTAAATATTTGTTTTAGTTGCTCATTTGATGGTCAATAATAACTATCCTTTACATTTAGTTTGTATGTTGCACCTGCTTCGAAAATACCTGTTAGGGGAGGAAAGTCTGTAAAGTCAATTTTACCACTGAATGTTATGATATGTTTTCCTGGTTTCAAATCCTTCAGTAAAATCCAGAAACCATCAGATACCGATTCTCCATCACCTACTGGTATACCAACTGGATTGTTCTCAACTGCATTAAATTTGAATCCTCCAGCAGGAGAATCTATTCTGTACTGCTTAGGATTTTGGACATCAATTCCATCTATATTAACACGCAGATCAAATGCTTTGTCAATAAAGTCGTTTGCACATTCTCGTCGGTCGTCTTCTGTGGCACCAAAGAAAGGTGGATCTTCAACGTTACTACATTCTGAGTTGACTATAGGAAACAGAATTGATGTTCCCTTTTTAACATCACATTCATGTACTAGAAAATCACCTGTAACTTCGTCTCTACCTGATCCTACAAGAAATAGTAATTTACCATTATCTTGTAAGCCGACGTCACAGCCAGCCTGCTCTGTATTTGTAAATGGGTTTGGATCTGTTTCAGTATTTATTGAAACTGCCCATTGCCACCATCCATCTCCAAGTTCTGATACTTTGTTAGCTGGGAATATTTGTGGCTTTTTATAGCTATCCATTCCATAATCTGGCTCATAGCTATTGTATTTCTTGTCCATTCCATAATCTGGCTCATAGCTATTGTAGTA
>CAWIYT010000212.1:0-28077 GCA_963840085.1 uncultured Nitrososphaerales archaeon | reverse complement strand
TAAAAATTTAGAACTAATTATAACTTAGTTTCTTTGGATTAACCATGTTTATGAATTATTATTAACTATGTGATATACTGACACACAATGAGTGACTATAATAGAGGATTAGAAGCAGCAGATGAGGAAACAAGAAAAAGAGTAGCAAGCAAAAAATATAGTTAAATAATTAGGATGAGATTGCATAATTTTATCATAGCATTCTATATAATTTTTCATTTGTATTTCGTATGGAGAATTATTAATTTTGGAAGATTGTTTAAATTCAAAAATACTTCTCCTTTTTCTTCTTTGCTCTTCATCTTGCATCTGGCTCGATAGATTCTAATAGTTTTAAAATGTACTTGTAGTAAAAGTTATAGATTCCTCCTATATTTTTTGTTGAGTATTAGAACTATATGTATAATAACATTATTTTTTTTATTTAATTAAAATTAGAATGAATGATAATCAAAATTATTTTAGATTCATTCTGATGTCATGTCTAGACAATAAGTAAGAAAAGAGTATTCCATTAATCAAGTTCCTCTCTCTTTTTCTATCATCATCATCTTCTTCTTCTTCAGTTTAGGCTATGATGGCATCAATGGATGATAGAGTGGTCTTGATATAATTGTAAAGAATATAACTTTACTCATCACTATGATGGTTATTATGCTATTTTAAACTAACAAATGATATTGTTTTGAATACATCGACGTTAAAAAAAGATATGGATTATTTTCACTCTTAAAGAAAAGAGAAATAATGTTTTATTTCATTCATATATCCAAAGTTAAAATACAATTTAACTAATACGATAAACCAATTTCAATATCATCATCATAGTATTCCGATACATACATGTTATTCTTGTATATCTTTTAATATATACCACTTAGCAAATGTATTCTGACAAAACTATGAATATTTTTCTCCATATTTTTAAAGATTATTGTAAGCGTATTTATGATAAGTGGTATAGAAATACTATTCTATTATTTTATTAGTAGTGGTATTTAATGGTTAAAAGGCATTGTAAATTATATCTATAGAATACTTCATTCTATTAAAATACTCAATACCATTCTTTTTTGTATTATGATAATACACCCATCTCCAAAAATATCCTTAGGAATAATTTTTTTTGTAATGGCATTTGTTATTTCTATGAATTTAGCAATTTTTGATTTTAAATCTGTGAATGCACAGCAAGGAACAGAAGAAATTGTGTTAGAAAAACCAAATGTTGACGGAAAAGATGAACTAGTAGTTGTGTCTAGTATTAACCTTCAAAATGTACCAAAAATTGGATTGATTAAAGTAGTTGGAGTTATCAATGGTGAAGGTTTTATCAAAGATATTCCTTTAGATCAATTAGACGAAACAACCAATAAGTTAAAGGTTAATTTTGTTATGAACAAAGATAACGAATTTGCTAGTGCTAGTAAACCTGATGAATTCTTTGTCTGTGCTTATCATTTTACAAATGCTAATTATTATTATAACAATGATAATAATAATAGAATAAACTCATTTTATTCTGATGATCAATATAATTCACCTTCTTTAGAGTATTTTGACTGTAATGAAGGAGATATTTTATCTACAACTCAACCAACCGAAGCAAACTTATTTAAACCAACCTCTCAAGTTTATGCCAAAAGTGCTTATTATTACGATATGCATTCTCCATCTAAAGTAACATCATTTGACACTTTAGGTGAAGAGGATTATGCAACTACCCAGGATGATCATGCTAATGATAATAATAATGGTAATAAACCAGTTAAGGTAAAAATAATAGTTCCAATGGAAGATAGAAAGAATGCCGAAAAAATAAAGATTATGGCAATGCTAAAAGGCCAAATACAATCTGAAGTTATAGAAGATGTCCAAAAAGAGTTTGATAGAATAGGAGGATACACAATTGAAAGGGTATTTGCTTTTGACAGAAATACCGATATGGGTCCAATACAAATTGGAGATAGATTTCATGCATGTGTTATAGGACAAGATTTGAATCCACCTGAAGGTTCTGAATGTGAAAAACAATTAATTAAAGATTTGGATAAACCCAATTCACTAGCAGCACGCTAGTATTATATTGATCCAGATTTGAATTTCATAGTCTTTTATAATCATGAATTAAGGCAAATTTAGAAGGCTATGGCTATTATTATTCTAGCATATGAATCTCTAAAAGAATAGTTTCAAAAGTCATAAATATTTTAATGATTAGTTAGACGGTACATCGAAGGGAAATAATATTTTGTCATAGCCTGGTCTATAAATCCACAAATCTAGTTCAGGCTATGACAATTAAATTGTCTCAAATAATTAAATAAGGACATTTTAATTTGTCTTCTTTATTTTAGTTAAATTGAATTAGAGGCAAAAATGCCTCGCAACCCGACGAGACAATTGCAAAAGTGCTGTTAATCTATTAAGATTTGTACAATAACTACTTTCAATTGCTTCTACCAATCAAATTGTTGTTATTGAACACTGAAAACATGAGTATTCAATTCCTGAATGTAAGTAATTTTCTATGGTTAATTATGTTTAATAATTTTGAAAGTAAAACTTTTTTCATATTCAAAAATCAATTACTATTCAATTATGATCCAGAAATAAATAACAAATACTGAAACAAACAAAATATAATTAATTACAATAAGAAATTAATGAATAAATATGTTTTATAAAAGTCTTCTTTTGAACTTTCTTTGCAAACATAATTTTCTTCTCTCAATTCAGGATAAATCTCTGCTAATGCTGTATAATTTATTCTTGATGCAGTCATACAACATATCCTAAAATCGTTTGATGGTGATGCATTATACTGCACTTTTTTTGATAAATCATTTAATTTGTTATAAAGATCAAACCCCTCCATTATGGACATTCTAAAACCCATAAGAACTAAATTATAGTCTTCAGGTTTAAAAATTTGTTCGGCCATACAAGGATCATTTATCAAAATTATATTGAAATTTTCATCTTCATCTTCCAACCATTTCTTATATTTTAAAGAAGTATTTGTATCATCATCGACTATCAAAATGTTCTTATTTTTTTATTATTCATCAATTCCTTCTTTATTATTATTGTAGATGATGATAAATCTTCTTATTTTGTATTGTTTTATGGAGTTTATTACAGTAGTATAAAATTTAAATGATAAAAATATATAACTATAGTCAATAAATATTATTTTTGGTAATAATGTTTTAGAGATTATTAAAATTATTTAAACAATTTACCTAATATAGTCACTAAATCCCAAATTTGGTACTAAATTAATTGGTTTTACCATTTATTCATCTAATGCCAAAATTTTTAGGCGCCTCAAAATTTGACATATTGATATGTTATAGATAGAATAAATTATTATTTTTATTTTAATCATAAAAACTTTTGAATAAATCAATAATTTTATTAACAAAAAAACATAATAACTATCAAATAATCAATATAACAATTTGAAAGTAGATACTAAAATTTTCAAAGGGGTTTCAGAAGGGTTTGAATTGCCTGGAAGTGTTTCACAATATTCTCCATCTAGATCCTTTAAAGTAGATTATATGACTTTATCAATCAAGCCTAATCTAAAAGATGAGAAAAATAATTTAGAAAATTGTCAAGAAAAATTAGATATTACTACATTGACAGATTTAAATCAAATACTTTTAGATATTGCGGAAATAAATGTAAATTCAGTAATTTTGTGTAAAGATAATGGTAATAAAACAGATAACAATATCAAAATAGACTTTAATGATAATGACAAAGATAATCCAGATAAACTGATTATTCCATTACCAGAAACAATAAAAAAAGGTACTTCTTTGTCTTTAATTATTAATTATTCGGCTGGATTTGATATTGAAAAAAGTCTTTAGGTAAACCAAGAAGTGGATTTCATTTTATAAACCATGATGAACGTCATTGTAGCAATTCTTTTCAAGCATGGACACAAGGAGAAGCAAATGAATCTAGATACTGGTTTCCATGTTTAGATGATCCTCAGATAAAATTCCCAAGAGAAATCCATGTTACCGTGCCAGAAGATTATACAGTAATATCTAATGGAGTCAAGGAAAATGTTGTTGAGCATCTCAATGGTAGTAATAAAAAGGAATGTGAATGGATATGGAAACAGTCTGTACCTATTTCTACATATTTGACTTCAATAGTAATTGGAAAGTTTAAAAATAAAACTATTCAATATCAAAGAAATGGACATGACAAAAGTATACCTCTTGAATATTATTGGTCAGAAGAAGTAGAGAGAAGAAAATATGATCCTATGTTAACATATGGAGAAACTCCAAATTATTTAAAATTTATTGAAGAATATTTGGGAGTTAACTATCCATATGAAAAGTATTCACAAGTTGCTGTGGAAGATTTTGATTACGGAGGAATGGAAAATGCAAGTTGTACCACGTTAGAAGGTGAAGTATTTCACGATAAAAATGCATTGCCAAATTACACTTTTGACGATGTAGTAGTTATACATGAACTTGCTCATCAATGGTTTGGAGATTTAGTGACTTGCAAGTACTGGTCACATCTATGGTTAAATGAGGGATTTGCTACATATTTTGAATCTTTATATTTAGATAAGGAATATATAAATAATAAATCTTCTAAATCAAGAGACGAATTCTATTATTATGTTATTACCTCAATTTTTGATGTATATATGTCTGAAACATTACAATATAAGCGTCCTATTGTAACAAAAGTGTATAAACATCCAGACGATCTTCTTGATGGCCATACATATCAAAAAGGAGGATCTATTTTACACATGTTACGCTCAGAAATAGGAGATGAAAATTTTAGTAATTCTTTAAAAAATTACCTCACCTCTTACAGAAATAGATGTGTTGAAACAGATGATCTTCGTAAAGTTATGGAAGATATATCAGGGATTAGCCTTGAAAGATTTTTTGATCAATGGGTATATCGAAAAGGTCATCCTGTACTTGACATAGATTTAGGTACTATCAAAAGAGGAATTGAAAGTTGTTGTAAAGCAGATAAATCAATCAATTACTAATCAAAATCTAACAAAACAAGGAATTCTTGTTAATGATCCTAAGGCAATTGAGCCATTAGTAGATGAGCAGGATTTATTTGAATTTCCGTTGGAAGTAAAAATTTATTTTGCTAATTCTGAATCTAAATTATTTAAATTAGATATAGATAAAAATAATTATGAACATTCTATTAAGTTAGAGAAAGGATATGAGGAAAGATTACAATTTATTTCTATCGATCCAGAACTAAAGATATTAAAAGAAATTAATTCATATAAAGTTGCAGATCAGAGTAAATGAAGATTCTAATAAAAATTCTCTTCTCTTTCTATGCTTATGAAACAATTAAAACATGGCGAAACAGTTGTAGAACGTATTGATGCAGCACGACTTCTCCAAACAGAATCACCTTCTAAAGATACTGTAAATTCTATTAAAGATTCAATAGTTAATGATCCATTTTATGGTGTTTCACTTGAATCTATAAACACCATCACATCATATGCAAATCCAGATAAAATAGGTGAAGAAGACATTAGGACTTATGCATATAGGACGATAGAATCATTCTTTGTTGAAAATAAAACTAATTCTGTATCTTTGTCTGTAATAGAAGATAAAAGAATCCTATCCTCTTTAATAACTTCATTTTCTCAATTTAAGAAATTCCATAACAAAAAATCGCTTGACCTTGTCAAGCCTTTTGTAACCAATCCAAATTGGTTTATTGCACGATCTGCAATTACAGCCATAGGAAAAATTGCTAGTAATTTAGCCTTAAAAGAAAAAGAAAAAAAAGATGAAAAGGAACCGAGTCTTTCTCTTCAAGAAAAAAAAGAGATAATAGAATTTTTGAAAGATTTTGTAAATAAAGAGAGAGATGATAATGAAATAGAACAAAAATCATTTAGAAATTTATTAGCAAGAGGAGCAATTAATGGATTACAAAATTTTGCAGCAGATCCAGAAGAAAAAATTATTCTTGATATAACCAATTTTCTTATCTCATGTTCTTCATATGGTAATGATTTTCTTATAAGAAGAGAGGCTATTCCGGCATTGGGTGATTTCTTAAGATATAAAATTAAAGATAAAGATAACGATAAAGACATAGAGAAATTTAATTATTTAGTATTTAATCATCTTAAAAATGTAATAAAATCCCCTAGATTTGGATTACAAACAAGAGCATGTCAATCCTTAGTTAAGAAACTGCCAGAAAAGCCCGATGATGAAATTATAAAAACATTGGAAAGTTTGACATGGATTGCAGAACATGATACTGATGGTAGTGTTAGACGAGAAGCAGAAGTAAGTATTAATCAAATTAGAAAAAGGATGAAAGAATGGCTAGAACAGCCAATACAGTTAGAATCAAAGATTCGTCAGGAAAGACAAAAACTCCATGAGAAAATTATGGAAGTAAGAAGAAATAGATTAAATCTCTATTAAATTTTTTTATTTACAAATTTCTGAGAATAATAATTATTTAAAATGCCTCTCCTAAAATTTTAATCGTAAAATGCTTTTCATTGTTATTATATTTTCAAGAAGAATATAATGAGAAATAATCGAAATTTGAAAATTTCGTTATGAAATAGAGGCAAAAATGCCTCGCAACCCGACGAGACTATTCCAGAAATGCTATTAATCTAGATAGATTTGTACAATAATCTACAGATAGATAAAAAATTACTAAAATAATACAGTTTTTGACTAATTTAGTCCAAGTAAAGTCTATTGAGGGAAATAAAAAGTTTTTGTTCCTATTGTTATTTCTTCTATTGGTAGATTTGAATGACCCACGAGATTTTCTGCAATTCTAAATGCTAATGCGGAGATTGTTAAAGAAGAATTAACTCCAATAGAAGAAGGCACTATTCCACCATCAACAATATAAAAGTCATTATATGTTTCTGTTAATGAAAACCATTGCCTTTATAGACTTGTCCGAAATTATTAACAACTCCACTATTCCTATCTTTACCCATTGAACATCCTCCTAAATTATGTAGTACAATTGTCAAGTTTTCATTTGTGTTAGTAGGATTCCATAATGGAGTCGAAAAACTTGCTGAACCTTTTTCACCTATTTCCTTTGCTATTCTTTCCATTGAATGTCTCATTTTGTTAAACAATGGTACAAGTTTATTCATATCAAAATTGACATCTAAAACATTCCATGCATTCATGTCCCTATTTGGATTATTTTTCCAAGAATCTTGCAGTTTTATTATACCATCTGATGTATCAGTACCCATTCCAGCAAGAAGTAAAGTTTTTGAAAGATCTTGTTCTGAGATTTGTAATGAAAAATCAATATTTGGTAAAGGAATTCCAGATGGATTCTGAGTAATCATTGATATTATTTCTTGTATTCTGCCTGTTCCCACATTTCCAAGTAATCTCCTAAATGAACTTGATTGTGATAATAACCTTGATACACCAGCAAACATTTTAGGTATATTACTATCCTCTATTGTATATACAAATCCTGAGCCTTCATTAAATTTTATTGCAGAGGTCACAATAGGTCCACGTGTAGCATGTATATCGGTTTTAGTAGGGTTTATTACACCTAATAAATCTCCATTAGTTGAATAACCTTTACCAAGTCTATCACTTAGAACAAGTTTCTGACCTGTTTGACGAGTAGTGTTTATTGACTTGAGCAAAATTTCTGTACTTCCTATTGATCCAGCAGCAAGAATCAATTGTTTACATTCAATTGTTTTTTTCCTTCCACCATCAACTAATCTAAATAATCTTATTTTCAGTTTATACGAATTTGGACCATTATTCCAATTAAAATTTGCTTGCTTCCAATCTCTAGCACCATAATCATTGTAATATACTCTATACTTAAAAGATCCTCCTCCTGGTAGTGGTAAAGGTTCTATATCATAAACTTCACATAATGCATATACATCAAAATGTTCCTTCTTTTTAGGATCTCTTAAATAATCAAATATTTTCTTGTTATTTGTATGTCTAGCACCAGGAATACATCCTAATGCACATCTTCCTTGACGTTGACATACATTTGTTTCTGCAAAATGTTTTCTTAATAGATAAGCCAGTTTTTTTCTTAAAAATTCATTTTCTGGTTGGGTTCCTTCAATTGCATTTAGAATAGTGGAATATGAATAATTTCCTGCTCCGTCTAAAAGTAAAGGTGATTTTTTAAATATAGTATTTTCATCTTTTCTATAAGGAATATCTGTAATAGAAAGATCTACTGCGTAAATATCTTCTTCATATTTTGTAGGATCTTGTCCAGGATCATCAGTATCAAATGTAGATTTATTGGTAACAATTAATGGAGATTGCTTCCTTATTTTTTCTGCAGCCTCCTGAAAAACCTTTGATTTCGGAAGTTTAATATCACCTATTGATGATGTAGTCACTATCTTATTTACACCAATAAAACCACGTGCCATGTCAAAATATGAAGACAAATTGGAAGCATTTATCCCAAGATTAAGATTACTATCCCACGAATCTAGGACAGTATCGTGTGGTTTTTCTGTAACATTTGTGTAAACTAAAGAACCGCCACCAACCCCACTTGCAGCAAGGGTATGAACTTTGCTAGAAATCCTATAATCATATAATCCGCGTCTATCTATGACACGAACTGTATTAAGAAATTGAGATAAACCATTTAGGTTATCTGGATAGGGCCAAGTCCTATAAGGTCTATCATTTGTTTCTAAAAATTCTCTTATTCCCTTACTCTGTTGACCTATTCTCTCAAATTCATGAGATCCTGGACTTGATGGTAATTCATGGCTTACCCACCATTGCCCACGCTCTAATAAGATAACTTTCTTTTTTTCCGAACTCGGTATAGTTGCATCTTTTACAAATTTATTAACCAAAGACAAAGAAACAATTGTACCTCCAAATCCTGAACCAATAACTACGGCTTCACATTGATTAATTTCAGCAGGATCAACATATGGAGTAAACGGATCAGTAATTATTCCTGTTTCATGAATCATTGTGGTTCCGTCTACATCATAAATTTTTAGATATAACTCTGGTTCATTCATTACTGATTCCCAAAATTCGGCTGGCTTTTTGAAATCCTCCTTTGAAAAAGTTATTTTAAAGGAGCCATCATCAAGAGTGACAGAACTTCCCAATGGGTCATCTCCTAACAGATCTATTAACGGATCCTTATCAAATGCTTTTATTGTATAATTTGATAGAGGCTTTCCAGTAGAATCGGTTAAAGAACCTTTAAGTTCGAAGGACATGAGCAGTTTGATTTATAATAATATAAAAATAGTTTGGTCATCTAATATGATACAAAGTTAATTTAATTAGAACTTATATCATAATATTTTTGCGACGCCGAAAAATAACATAAAAGAAAGATCTCATAGCAATCTATCAAATTACTTAATAACTTGTAAGATACAGTGATAATGAAATAATTCTTTGTCCAAGACAATTCAAAGAAACTATAATGACCCTAAATCCAAAATTGTTTTTCAATGGGCTCCAATTATTTTCCAACATGTTAACCTAAAGAATCCTTTACGAGATATGCTCTGCTCTATTAACTATGATGGAGATTGGAATACAAGTAATAATAGAATAAATCTTGGAAAGTTTGATCTAATTCCAGTAGTTTACTATAGTTTGGCCGAAACCTTAACTCATTATTATATTTTATATTGTTTTTATCATGCAGATGATTTAACACATGAGAATGATTTAGAAGGATGTCTTGTAATAGTGGATAAGGATAAATCATTATTATTAGGCATGATAACAATTGCACATTTTGATTTTTATTCTTATGTTTTTGAAAATAGATTAAGTGAAGGAAGAGAAAATATAGACGGTATTTTATATGCTGAAAAACTTGAGATAGGCGGTAGTGAACATCCACTAGTAACTCAAGAACTCAATAAACATGGATGTTATGCATGGAAAGGAATGCCACGATGGATGTTTTGGAATAGATGTTATTCATGGAATTGTAATAAATGTAAGCCATGGTGGATGTTATGGGGAAGAAGAGATTCATTCGATTGTACAGGAATAAAATATATTCCTTCAGATAAGGCCATTATGCCAGATCCTTATAAAATAAATAATTTTAATGATACACAATATGGATACATATTAATCGATATGTTAGGTCAAGATGGTTTTTGGAATAAAAGAGACCATATTGTCAATCCATTGACTTTCAAAAGTTGGGGAATTTTTAATTCTTCTACTATAGGAAGTGCTAGTGCTCCATGGGTCTGGGATGACTTTGATGATAACTTGGATACTGGAACAATATTTTTCGATCCTGTAATCATTACTTCAAAATATTTTGATGGAAATTTTAATAATAGTTATATAAAATATATGAACGAATAAATGATCACGTAAATACCAAGATTATCAAACAGAGGCAAAAATGCCTCGCAACCCGACGAGAGAATTGCATAAGTGATGTTAATCTATCAAGAGTTGTATAATATAATACAATAAACTCTAGATAATTTGTTTCTTAAGAACTATTTAAAATAAGTAATTTATGAAAATTTATATAAATGAATCTACGTTTTGTTCAGTTTACATAACTTTATCTCTAAAGTCTTCTTTTTAATTTCAAGTTCCTTTATTCTTATCTCCAATTCTAAAATTTCCCTTTCTAATTCAAATTTGTCTATCTTTATATCTTGAACGCTATCCCCTCGCGGAGGTATCTGTTGGTGTAAACTCTCTTCATTCCTATCGTTAAAAGCATAAGTGTCATTTACTTGTGGAGGAGGAAGAGGAGGAGAATAGGTAGCATGAGCACCATCACTAGTCTTTGTTGAGAATCTACCATGAGATAATGGTAAACCTTTACTTTGAAAAGTAATTTGATCTCTCAACTCTTCTATTCTCTTTATTAATTTTCTAAAAGTTAACCCAATACTAAAACTTATAGCAGTGGTAATATAAATATTATATTCTATTTGATTTGTTTGAAAAAGAATGAAACTGACACATTTCAATTGCAATAATACAAAATAACAAAAAGAATTGTAAATGTCTCTAAATTATTAATGTTTATTTTAAGAATAAATGGTCAATATAAATATAAACACTTATTTAATGTATCTTACTGGATTTGAAAATGCCCAAAATGAATGGTTTGGTATTATCTCAAAAATTCAAGAATATAAATCCTGCTCTATTATTTAGATTTATTACTGCTGCAAATAAAGAATACATAGAACATCTAAAGAAAAACAATCCAGATATTGAAAAGAGTGTTATTTACAAGCCAATTTGGTTAAACGAACTAAGAAGTAAAGTTCATTCACTTTTATCCAATCAACAACAAAAACAACAAAAAGAAGACAAAGATAAATTATGGATATTAATATCAATATTTTCTTCTGATATTTTAGTTTCTTCTAATTTAATAACATATCATCAGTTATAACCTACAAATTCACATTGAAAATTTAGTTTGGCATGAAATTCAAGTATTATCTCATTTGTTTTCTTTCTAATTGTTGTGTGTGCATATATTTCATTCAAAACTAATAATTGATCAAATAGATGAGCCAATGCATCTTCTTTTACTAATAAATTATCTCTAATTTTTAAATAATATGATAACATCTTCTCCATAGTTTAACTATCTACATTGACTTGACTTAACATACAGACGTACAAAGCAGACCACTACATTGCCATAGCCTTCTACATGGTACATTCGTGGTTGCTCCTCCAATAGAGGGCCTATGGTTTTTACTAATTACTATAAAGAATTTAGAATTAGTCATGATATAAAAAAGATTTTAATATACTTTCATTCACGGCATCAATTAATTTAGATATCGATACACGTTTTTTAAGAATATTAAATTTATAATTACATTTCAAGTTAGCAAAATAATCACTCAGTATGATTACATTTAGTTTTGGATTTATTTCCAAGAGTTTGGTTCCCATAAATAACCCATTTACGTTGGGCATTTTATCATCGATAATTAGTAATGAGTATTTATCTGAATTTTTCTTTATATGCTCATATGCCAAAAAGAGGATCAGAGAAACTAGACACATCATGATAGCCACTTATCTTTAACGCCTCGCTAAATATATTTAATAAATCTGGATCCTCATCGATTATGGCTATGGATTTAGTAAACATTCTATTGTAAAGATTTAAACATTAAAATCTATTTAAGCATAATTTGTATCTTCTTCTCTCTTTTATCTTTCACTAATTAATCAATAAAATCTTCCAATATTTTTTAAATCTCAAATTATTAATATTAATACAATCAAATAGAGACATTATATCCATAGGTTATAGCCTTCTACAAAAAACCTAAGGAAGGTATTTGTTATTTACTATGCCTGGTTTTTCTTATCATCTATGAGGGCTATGGTTTCAATTAATAATAATACAACAATTCTACATGTTATTTGTAATTTAATTTATTATTGAGTATAGTATTCAACACTAGTTTATTGTACCTATTAAGGATTTATTTTCTTATTTCTTAATAGATTTAGTATTGTATTATTTATTTTTTAGATAATGGAATGGAATTTCACTAATGAATTTTATAATCAATTTTAAAAAATCCTTAGTCTTATTTTTCCAAATTGAACAATATAACTACAAAATCTGAGATACAATAACAATAATAAATATAATAAGACTATCTCTTTTTTATTAAAAAAATTCTCGAGGATAAATATAAGATCTTTTGCGTAATTAGATGAAATTTACACTGTCTTATCATTACAATCAATTACGATTATCTTCTAATACTGTGTATTATTCTATAATTAACCAAACCAGAAACTATATCAGACATTACGTCATATCTCTTTAGTCTGTTTCTGTATCTGCTTCCCATTATGCCAAATTTTTTTATCTTGCAGATAGTATGTTCTACAATTACTCTTTGTCTACTATGTCTTTTGTTGTATCTCTTTTCTGTTTTGGTGAGTTCAATATTACGTTTCTTTTTTACTGGTAATATTACTTTAAGGTCAGGAAAGTCATTTTCTATTCCATAATAGCCCAGGTCAAAATAGTTTTTAACCTGTGGTGGTGTTATTGGATGTTCATCTTTGTAAACTGTATAGTCATGCTGCCTTCCTTTCTTGTGCTGATTTGATTTATGCAATATTTTTCCTTCTTTATTGACCATATATTGTGTCTTTACAGTATGTTTTTTCTTCTTACCAGAATAGTAATCCTTCTTCCTCTTCTTGTTTTTAGGTCTTTGTATTTCCTGTTCTGTTGTGTCTATAAATGCCTTAAATTCAGGAAAGTACTTTTCTACTTCCTCTACAGTTCTCAATCTTCTTGTAATATTGTATAACTTTTGAGGTAATGGAATACAGCTTTTTACTACAGGTTCCATATATCGTATATCTCTATGTACATTGCTTTAGATCTAAATCGAATAGAAAACCAGAAAGTGTATGTGTTATGTACAGTTTATAGTATACCAAAAGCATGAGAAATCTATCTCTTACTGTCAGTTTGAAATGTCTTCCTGCACCTATTGATCTTGTTCTCATACTCTCCTTCTTTCTTTTAGATAAACGTTTTATCTCATATTCTGGATATTTTGATTCTACTTCCTGACAAATGGAATCAAATTGAGATAATTCCAATCCTGTAAAGGATCTAAACAATAACGGTTTTTTAGATAATCTATCATAATTTAGCAAATTATGGATGGCAAATATATGGTAAATGAGAAATATAGCTTTAAGCTTTCTAATTATGCAAGAGATCTATAGATTAAGAAGGTGATATAGAATTCTCATGCCATCTAATAAATTTAAAAATATTAGTTGTATTTATTGTGGATCTGAATATCCTGCTATTGAACCCGATGATAGACATACAAAAGCAAATAAACATAAAATTAATAGAGATGATATAGAGACATTACATAAATGCAATGAGTGTGGAAAGAATAATAAATTATATTGGTCTGAACAAAAAAGACCAATCTAATTTTTAGTAAAAAAAGGGTTTTGCTGTTTATGATTTTGTCTTCTTAGTTGGTCTATTAATTTGAGTCAATAGAGTCTTTTGACTACATATTAATATATTTCTCTGAACTCTATGGATACCACCTTTTGTATATATGATGATAAAACTCATTTTGTAATACTATAAAGGGATTATAAAATATGTGAGTTTTTAATTTTTTAAATTCTCTCTTTAACTGTTGGCCCAAAAAAAATACTATATATCATTACTTTCTAAATCTTATACATGGAAATGTATGATTTAATTATAAAGATAGGTTTTGAAAATTTTTCTGACAGGAATGATGATCAATATTTTGAAGGTTTAGAAGGAAAGTTTTTCAATAATTTACAAGATTTCATGAATAAATTGGATTCAGGTAATGGCAAAGTCAAAGAAATTTCATTTATTAAACAGTCTGTATAATATAAGATATATTTAATACATTATAATCAAATAAATTAATATATAAAAATAATAATCTTTTTTTGCCATATTTCAATATTAATCCTGACTTTTATTAACTAATTTTTTTATAACATTACGAAAGTAAATGTTAATTCTTATTTCATATTATTAGTACTCCTTGAATTCTATAAAGATAGAATTGGAAGCTAGAGTTCAATGGGGCCAGTGAGATGTGAAACAAATTTGACATAAATTTTGGTACTTCTATAGAAAATGTATAGATTTTAAGAAATTGATATAAAATTAAAAACATATCCTAAGTTACTTTAGGTAAGACTTTCAAAAATCTATAGTTTGTTCCAGTATATTTGGCAAAGGCATCTCTAGTAGAATTCATGGTACTGGAAGATGTATGGAACATAGCAAAAAACGATCGTCTTGTTCTACAGTATTATTCGTCATTTACCGATTTTAGAAATAAAATACTTACATATATTTCAGAACAAAAAGATTCAATCTGAATATGAGAAATTACTAGTTAGAGATATGTAATCATATTTATCTTAACTGATATATATAGAAGTCTAAAGGAGAAAATACTGTATGGATAACAAAAGATAGATGAAGAAATTGCTTGAGCTATATATCTAATGCTATATGGATCACATCCCTGAGCATTAAAGATTATCTAAAGATTGGACGTAGAATAAAATCGAAGAATATGCCAATTGACTTGTAAACACGTATTTCCCAATTATGAGTATATGGATAACAAAAAGAATAGATCTAAAAGTAAATAAATCAACTAATAGTAATACAATGTTAAGGAAATGACATCTGAACATAAGCAGCTACATCATCAAGATATTATAAGAATAACAGATGATGAGCAGAATGTCATTGAAGGTAATCTAACTGTACCTAAAACTATTGATATAGATGTTAAAGGAATTGTCATATTTGCTCATGGAAGTGGAAGCAGTCGCCATAGCCCACGAAATAAATATGTTGCTAAAGTATTAAATGATGCTGGTATTGCTACTTTGCTAATTGACCTTCTTACCTCTAAAGAGGAAGAAGTAGATGATATTACTCGAGAGCATAGATTCAACATTAAATTACTTGCTAAACGGCTTCTTGCTGCAACTGATTGGATATCACAAAGTGATGAATTGAGAAATCTAAAGGTTGGATATTTTGGTGCTAGTACAGGAGCTGCAGCTGCTTTAGTTGCAGCAGCTGAAAGGGCTAGTTTAGTCTATGCTATTGTATCACGTGGTGGCAGACCTGATTTGGCTAGTTCAGACATTCTGAATCGCATTGAATCTCCAACACTTTTGATTGTAGGAGAAAAAGATAAGCAAGTAATAGAGCTAAATGAAATGGCATTGAAGCAACTTACCAAGATAGAAAAAAAGAAAAAGATTGTAATTATTCCTAAAGCTACCCATCTATTTGAAGAGCCAGGCACATTAGAAGAGGTTGCAAAAGTTGCTAGTGGGTGGTTTCAGTGCTTCTTTTTAGAGGACAAAAAATAAGGATAAACAGAAACTATTGTGTAAATATGCTTCCAAATTATTATATAGAAACATTAGGCTATATTTAATTTGGTAGTGGAGAGCTATGATGGCATATCATTGGCCCTTTATTATTATTCTTGACAATAGAAAATTTTTATCAATTACTCTCATTCTGATTTTATTTTGATTTACAATAGTCTTAATATTTTCTAGACAAACAGCTATTGCCGTTATATTTTCATATATTTTCAAATGTTCTTATTTTTGTATCAGTAATAAAGAATTGAATTTTCTCTATATTTTAGAATATTATTAGGTCTGTTAACTTAACACAATCTTCTTTTGTTTTCTCAAACTATCAATTTGTTTCATCGCCCTATTCCAATCAAATTCAAACTTGATTATTTTGATTGATCGATATCTTGTAAGTACAAAATTTACAAAATCCCCATCTTTTATACTCAATTTTTCTCTAACTTCTTTTGGTATGGTAATTCTTCCACCTTTCAATACTCTGCAATGTCCATATTTTTATTCCCAACCATGAAAATAATTATCTAATTGCTACTAAAAATGATAAGTTAACAGGACCATATTATTATTGTAATTATTATTCCTCTTTCTAGTACTGTCAACCAGCCTTTAAATATATTCCAGCCAGAAAACACAGAAACATTCTTACATTGGTTGAATTGCCTCTCTATCCAATATTTTCTTATAATGGTTATTATGATGATAGTTTTTATATAACCACATTCAACCAGGAAATTATCTTTTAAATTGCCGAAGTTTAAATAAAGATCATATTACAGAATTTTATAAATGATATGCAAAATATCATATACCTATTTATTAGTTTTATTTTAATATTTTTCGGCACCTCAAAATTTCTGAAAGTTAAAGAATTTATATCTGCTTGGTCCCTATTAACTAAACGGATTCAATATTTTTCAAATAGGCATATTTAATATGTTACTTAAATCAAAACATTATAAAGATTGAACATGGAACCAGCTAATCTCAAATGGGTTCAGTATAATTTTCAGCTAAATGTGTGGGATTTGAACCCTTCTATAAAGTGGGACCCGTTAATTATCAGAACATTCTTAAAAGTAATAAATTTGACTATTTGTTGAATAAGAGCCTATCCGAAAAGTAGTTTATAGTATTTAAGTTTATGGTACAATAGATTTATTCGACAAAGCTAAGTGTCTCTACACTATATATCACGAGATTAGTTTGATATCTGAAATTTCTGGAATCGATTCATCTTATGAAATACCAGATGAATTATGGAATCAAATTTTCCCTCTTCTTGTACATAAACCCAAAAGAAAGAAGAAGAAGAAGAAGACAGGTCGTCCAAGAATGGATGATAGAAAGGCAATGAATGCTATCTTCTACATTACACGTACTGGATGTCAGTGGAAAGCATTACCACAAAGAAGTCTTGGTGCATCCAGTACTGTACATGACAGGTTTCAGGAATGGAGACAAGATGGCGTATTCAAACGTATGTGGATTGATGGTCTAAAAATATATGATAAAAAAGTTGGTATCAACTGGAAATGGCAATCAATGGATGGTGCAATAACAAAAGCACCTCTTGGGGGAAAAAAGTACAGGACCAAATCCCACAGACAGAAGTAAATCAGGTACCAAACGTAGCCTTCTTGTAGATGGTCAGGGCATTCCTCTTGGAATTACTGTAGATGGTGCTAACAGACATGATATGAAGATGACAAAAGCAACTCTTCAGAGTATAGTGGTTTGCAGACCACCACCACCACCATCATCATCATCATCTACAACAAATACCCAACAACAACACATCTGTCTTGACAAGGGTTATGACTATCCTGAGGTATACGAGTTACTTGAGGAATATGGTTATACCATGCATATTTGCAAGAGAGGAGAAGACTACAATAATGGTAACAAAAAGAAGAGAAGAAGGATACCAAAATATAGAGCAAGAAGATGTGGGTAGTTGAGAGAACACACTCATGGATGAATCGATTCAGGCGATTATTGATTAGATGGGAAAAGAAGGAAGATAACTATATTGCAATATTACATTTTGTCTGTGCTTGGATAACATATAAGAGAGGAGGTGTTTTCGGATAGGCTCTAAATAGGATTTTAGTTAATTTCGATTGTAATAATGAATGTACTATTATATAGAAAATTCATCTTGCCAATTTATTCCTGTCAAAATTTTATATCATATTATCGATTTTAATATTTGTTCAAAAAAGCAGATTTGACATAAAAACATATATTCGATCTTTGTCATAAGAGTTGTAGATATTGATATGCAAAATGTAGAATCCAGCTTATTAACAATATCTTTCAATTCAAGAGAGGAAGAAGTAGAAGGATTCTATGAATTATTAACAAAAAAAATCCCTATCACGAGTGCAGGACAACATAAATACACTATAAATAAAGAATATACAAAAGTTCTAGATAATATGGGTATAAATTATACAATTCAAAATAATCTATAAAATAATTAAATTGTCATCATTTTCCTCAATCCGAGTTGACATTTATTTACCATTATATTATAACAATAATCAAAGAATAGAAAAATCAAAATTTGTAGATACATTTAATGAATTAATTGACATATTTGGTGGATGTTCGGCAGATCAATATTCTATACTTGGAAGTTGGAAAGATCCTAATTCAGATACATACACTATACAATGACGAAAACAGAATATATCACATTATATGCAAAGATACTGAAGAAAATAGAAATCTTTTAAGGGAATACAAAGAAAAATTAAAAGAAAGATTTCAACAAAAAGAGATAATGATGTATTATATCAATGTGAATAGATTTTGAAAGAAAATAATAATAATAATAATATTAACAAAGAAGAAATAAATAATAAAAATATCATATAATCAATTAACCATCTCATAAACTTTAAAACAAAAACTCCGATTAAAACAATTCAAAATATTTTAGATAATAAGGAGTATGCTCTTCCATATTTAATAAATATCTTGGAAACTGATAAATATTGGAATTATAATATAAGTTACGCTACTAAAGGTAAAAAAAGAAAATCACAAAATTATTTTCCTTGGTTATTTTTTTTTGCTACTAGTTTAATTCCTTACGATATATTTGATAAATCTTACCGTTTTTTGACTGTCCATCAACTACATAAATTTTACCATCATAGGGATTTATCTCTATATCAGTAATTATTCCAAAATTCCTTCCTAAAGTAACTGGTTCTAATTCTTCATCAACGTCTCCTATTTTATCTACCAATTCTCCTGGTGGCAACAGATCTAATCCTGTTCTGGTTTCATTTAAATTAAAATGAAATATTCTTCCTTGTTTTACTGAACCTACCAAGAGGTCATTTTCATATTCTTCACCAAAAATTTTTGAATCTATAAACGTGATTGCTGTTGGAGCTACCGTATCTACCCATGTAAATACAGGATCATAATATGTTCCTTTTCCATTAAAAAGAATTAACTTGCTTCTATCAAATTCTTTATTTTTGAAATTTTCATATTCTGTGGAGAATCCCAAAACCTGTCTCCAACCACCATTGAATCCTGGTAAAATTACATTAATTTCATCTCCATAATTAGATCCATTTTCTGTCTCCCACAAAATACCGGTTACTGGATCAAAACCAATTCCAAAACTATTTCTTATTCCATATCCATAATAGAAATTTAAAAGGCCAGAATTGCCTAATGAAGAAAAACCATCATTGTCTATAACTGGATCACCATCAACTGTTACACGTAGTACTCCTCCACGTCCATCAGGTAATTTACTATCTTCAATATTTTGAGCTAAAGTCATGTATTCTGGATTTCCTTCACGATTAATATCTCCCACTACAAGGTACAAATTATTATCTGGGCCTATATCTAAAACTCCTCCATTATGTGACGGTCCTGGTAAAAAAGGTAAATCTAATAGCAGTTTTGGGTTAACTAATTTTCCATCAATGAAATCATATTTGTATAATCTATTTCCCAAGATATCACCATTATCAATATTCTTTGTTTCTGTATAAAATAAGAATACTTTTACTTCTTCATTAGTAAAATTACTCTCTTGAAATTCCTCATTAGTAGTATCTGAATTTTTAAGACCTTTTGTATTCAAAATGGCTATACCTAATAATCCACGTTCGCTTTCTGAAGCAACATTCACATCCAAAACATATTCATTCAAGATTTCACCATCAAATATTCTTTTAACCTGTCCTGTATTCTTTTCAATTACTAAAATATCATTTTCACCTAGAAAATCTATCCCAGTTGGAAAATTTAAGTCCTCTATAAGTGGAGTTATTTGTAGATTTTCGTCATAGACCAATGGTGGTTCTTTCTCACTACCACCAAATGCAGTATCCAAATCATTATTTACTAAAGTACAAAGAGTAAAAATTGAGATAGTACAGATGAAAAGATAGATGATGAAATCACATTTGCAAATAGAAAAAACGATTTTTTTTCTATTGAGTTCAAGGTCATTTTTGTAATATTCCAGTATAACAGCTTATTAAAGTTAAAATACAATTTTCTATATTAATTGATTATTAATAGTCTATCATCAAACAAAAGAAAAATAGTAAATAATAGACTATCCCAAATAGCGAGGTAGTAATGTGTAAGATAACATCTACTGCTACTAATTTTCAATAGGCAGGGTAGAAATAATAATACACAGAAGATTGTTGTTATCTAACTATTATTATTTCAATTGATAAATCTATAATAATGAAGTAATATCGCTATTTTCTTTTTCATAAGGTTATGACAAAAATAAAAAACGATAATCTTTGTAAAAATTATCTAATTAACACTATTTCAATTTTTATTTAATTTTAGTCTATTTTACTAAAATTTTATAATATAAATATGTTATACTATATAATATCAATATAAAGGTAGAGGATACTATTATTGCATTTTTATTAATAATTGACATAATGACAATTAGCTCATAATCTATTTTTGCTACAATATAGATTCATCTGTAAATAATAATATAATTACTAATGGAATAAATAATATATTTATGAGTAAGACTACAATAGTTACTTCCAATAACTATAATTTTTCGGAAATGTGTAAAATGCCTGATTGTCCAATGGACAAAACATACGTACAAGTTTGTCCACACTCTCTTGTTGCTCCTGTTTGATATAATTTTTTTTACAAAAAAATAACTATTTTTTATTTTATATCTATGTATAAGAGAGGTTCATGATAACTATCTCTATCTCCAACAAAGTAACCGTGGCCATTACCATCACACAAATCTGAAAGATTCGTTCCTGAGTTCATGAGGTAATTTTTGACATCTTTTGGAGATGCTTCTGGATGTGAACTAATGTATAGTGCCGCGGCTCCTGCAACATGTGGTGCAGCCATACTTGTACCAGTTAATTTTGCATAAGAATTGGACTTAAAAGTAGAATATACATCTACACCAGGTGCCGCAATATCTACTACTTCACCAAAGTTACTAAAACTTGCTAGCATGTCATCTGCACCATAAGGAGTTGATGGTCCATTACCTCCGCATTTTCCATCAGTATCGGCTATTGCTGATACTGTTATTACCTCTGGATTATTCGCTGGAGTAAATGTTCTGGCATTCTTTGCTTCATTACCTGCCGCAACTACAATGGTAATACCAGCTTTTATAGTATTTTGTATTGCAATATCTAATGCTCCTGATTCACATTCACAACCTAGACTCAAAACGGCGACATCTACTTTATCGGCATATTGATTAATGTAATCCAATCCCTTTATAAGAGTAGATATCTCTCCCATTCCAGTGCTTTCAAGAACCTTAATAGCCCATAATCTTGCTCCTGGCGCAATACCTACAATACCAAAAGAATTATCTTTAGCAGCGGCGATTCCTGCAAGATGGGTACCGTGACCATGATCATCATCAGCACTAACTGTTCCAGGAATGAATGATTTTTCATGAAATACATTTAAATCGTCATGATCTAAATCTATTCCTGTATCTAAAATTGCTATATCTGCATTAACGAAATGAGAATGGGTATTTCCTAATCCTGATGCCAAACTTAAATCGCCATCTTTTACTCTATCTATACTCATAGGTATTATCTGCTGATTACTTGTTTGCTTTTTATTTATAAAAGCTGATACTTTTTTATCTTGTCCTATGTACTCTACCAATGGATTATTTCCTAATTGTTCTAAAACTTTTTCATCAGGAATCTTTATTGCAAATCCTTTTACTACATTATCATAGACATATAGTAATTCTGTTCCAGTATCCTTTAATTCAGAATTATAAAATTCAAGTGGATCTATAGAGTTGTCTTCTTTACTATCTTCATGAAGATATACGATGAATTGATTAGGAATTATATTGTTACTTTCTAAAGGATGATTATCGAGATTTTGATAATTATAAAAATAGTAAAAAGGAATTTCTATGTCATCATCAACAAGATCATTTTCTGCATATGTATTTTCTAATATAGGAATGACTAAAAAGATTCCAAAAATAGTAATTATTACTAAAAAGATCTTTCTTCTAAAATTATTCTCAAGGTTCATTTTTTCAACTAACATAAAATAAAAATTTTAATTTA
Organism: uncultured Nitrososphaerales archaeon; assembly: GCA_963840085.1. Taxonomy (GTDB): domain Archaea; phylum Thermoproteota; class Nitrososphaeria; order Nitrososphaerales; family Nitrososphaeraceae; genus TH1177. Next base: position 5,465 of record CAWIYT010000212.1, on the reverse strand, counting down.
TATTTATTAATACTTTTAAAAATTTTTATATGTATTTAACACATAGTAAAAAATAACTAAAATTTTTTCTATTTTTACTATTTAGTATATTTCCTTTACTTATATTCATTATTCTCTGAACTGAGAATGGAATCAAAGCTATATTAACATACAAAGAAAATGTTCTATACTTTTAGAATACAAATACAATTCTTACAATATATTTTTTAATTTTTGATTGCTATAAAGCTTATTACCAATATCATAGAATAAAAAACCTTAGAAAAACTTGCTTCATATTTGCTTAATCTCGATATTAAATTTTATTGTTCAAAATCAACAATTTTTTTTATTTTATAGTTTTTTAGTCAATTCCATTTAATAAATTATTTAAGATTTAACATATTTTGATTTCGTATTAATATTATATTTTCTTAATATAATAATGCATATAACAGAAAAAAACTTTTAAAAAAATTAAATTTAGAAGGTTCATATGTGCTTAGTTCCATTAACTAAATGGATTCAATAACCAAAATTTAATCTTAGAAGGCTTCGATTTCTCGTTGTAGCGTAGTTTGGTAACATAACATATATAATTTTTTTGGATTCTTCAATAACCAAAGACTAATGCCTTCTACAGTTTCCCATTATTTAATTAGTTTCTGTTTCATCTGATTAAACTCTTGTTCAGTTAGTATTCCTTCTTCTTTCAGTTTTGCAAGTTTTCGTAATTCATCTGCGATTGATACTACTGATGGATTGGAAATATTTATAGCCTCTTTAGTTTCAGGTAATTCAGAAGGTTTTTGTTTTTTTGAAGGTGCTGATCTACGACTATCTTGCATTCCTGAACGAATTATTTCCAATAAATCTTCTGCTTTATCTTTTGGAATGGCTTCTATGATTCCTTCCGGATCATCTTCGCCTTCAACAATACTGTCCATCATTCCTAACTTTGTTGAACTCATTAATCCAGGAGCCTTGAATCTTATTGTGGATGATAATAAACCTTTTTCAAGCTTTAAACTTGTAATGATGTCATAGGGAATATCAACTACATTTGCTTTTATCCCAAGCATATAGGGATCTCTGATTATAATTCTTCTATCTGTTGCGTAGATGGTATTTGGTGTAAAATATGAACCCCCAGGTTTTATTTTTGACTGTCTAGCAACAAGTAATACTTTTTCATCTGGATTTAACATTTCAATTATCTTATTAACTTCTTCTAAGTCATTTCCTTTTATAACTGGTTGTTTAATATGCTGGGAATACTCTTCTTTTTCTTTGTTGCCGACGCCTAACTGCATATTATGTAATATATTTAGGAAGTTTTATTTAAAAAATTATTACATTAATTCTCTTTTTCTTTCATTAAACTTATTGGGTGAAGTAAAGAGAAGAAAATGTTAATTGTTGTATAATTATTGTTATTTAGAAGTTGTTTCTATATCAAAGACTCTTTATTTACCGATATGACTATAGTTTGAAAACTATTCCTTATCTTTATATCCGAAAGAACGTCTTCAGACTATATCTATTACGCTTTGAAATTATATTCGTCTGGTCTTTCTCTTCGAAAAACAGCTCAGCAATTATCTCTGTTACTACTAATTAAATGAAACATGTTTCTATTTCGTAGAATAGGATTCAGAAATACAAGATAAAGAAGAAGATATTGTTAAAAAACGACAAGAAAATATAAGAATTTATCATGTATATGAAACATTACTTAAAGTAACAGCAACTAAATGTTTAGATTTGGATAACAATTGAACCTACTTACAAAACAATTCTTGGTATATGCACACTTCATCTGAAAGAAAGATAGATATGCTTGTAGTAGAGGAGTGCACAATTTTAAGACCTGGATGAAAAATATAGAAAGCATCCAATATCAACAGATCAGGTGGAACATTGTATCTATCCTTAATCCTATAATTCTCAAAATAAAGCATCACATGCATTAGTCATGTATGAGAAAGGTATTACATAAAGAACCATTCCATATATTAAAGATAGAACCGATGAATGTTTTGATCATTATTTTTCATATGGAAAAAGCAACTATAAATTAGAACATATTGTATATTAATTAAATGTATTTGTAGATATGCTGTACAGTGAGACAATTCTAGAAAATGATCGAATCATCATAACTATTATTATTAATAATAATGTATAGATATAATTCTATAATCATTGCATTTGAAAAAAGGTTAATGTTAAGTAATAATATTGACATTATCAATGAGTTAATTAATAATAGACTAAAGATTGATTATTGACTTATCGATTTGCTAAGAAAACTTTTAAAATATAAAATCATAGAAACATATACTAATGTATTAATTAAAAATTAGATTAGTGAATATTTATTGTGATTTTAATTTGCTAATCTTTTTTAAGGGTATTATGCCGAAAAGACCTATTTAAGATTTAAATATTTTAATACTCTTTTAATAGACACATTGAATAATTACAAGTTAATAGGAATACCTTTGGCAATATTACTAACAGTTACCATAATAAGTGCTGGCTTTACTAATTCTGCATATGCACATGGTAGTAAGGTGAAAGATGTTGGTTGCAAAGATCTTGCCATTGATCTCGTAAGCTGGGACGCATTGTACGAATACATAGATGATGACGATTTAACAGCTATTGAGGATGACTTTGGTGATGATAATGAGGTAAATCCAGCTTAATTCAAGAATATAATTGATGAACACATGGAGGAATTATTAGATGACTTTGAAGATGCTCATTGTAAGCACCTAGATAAGGATCTAGAGAAGTGGATAGATAAATATGTTGACTTTGAGAGATGAAAAATAGATGGAGAAGAATAGGCTTTAAAAGATAATTCAATTACCATAACATCTTTTTTTGTTGTAGTTTATTCTAGAAATTATAGTAGTTAAGATGATTTGCACTATAACATAGAGGATATCCTCTATAGTTAAAGGAAACTTGAAGAAGTATATGAAAAAAAAACAACAGATGCAGGAGATTCTAAATAAAATAAGAGAAATCAGATAAACTTAATCTAAATTCTAAAGCAGATGTAATTATGATTCTTCGTACAACTAATCCATCAATAGCAGTGGTAGTTATGCTGAAAGAATCAATATTAATATTGAGCTAATTGTTGTAGGAATAAGAGGAAGAATTGGTTTCAAGAAATTGATTCTTGTGAGTTGCTAGTGGAATTGTAACATATACACATTGTGCAGTATTAGTTATAAAGTATACTGACTAACTAAATTTCGTATATTTTAGAAATATGAAAATACTCGCTTTTTAAACATTATATACATCTTTTAATATAAAGAATTTGTATGTGAATTTTTGTTAGCCAGTATAGATGTATTATTTAATTAATTAGTTAATAATTTATTTTGAATTCTTTGTTTTTTGGAGATTTTACATGTATGTATCTTAGCTAACTGTTGTACTTGCATAGATAGGTAACAGATTCACTTACCAACATGGGTAACACTTTCTTTTATCTGCTTGACTATGTTGTTACTACTGGAATTATTTAATCTTGTTCCTTTCATAAGAAACATTTCAGATGGTGTATGACCATTGATACCACCATGTTCTCTATCTTCATTGTATGCTTTTACAAACATGTAATACATTTTCTTTCCATCATTTACATTGGGAATATTTTCTACTGCAAGAAACTCATTCTTTACTATCTTGTTGTATGCCTCAATTTTTCCTTGTAGTTGTGGATAGCCTTTTGGAATTGGTTTATCCTTTATATTGTTCTTTTTCAAGAAACCTTTGAATATCTTGGATGTAAACTGTTTACCATTGTCATGCATTACCTTGTTAGGTTTCCCATTCTCTACGATGTAGTCTCGAAGTACATTCAGTACATCTACACTCCTTTTTCTTTCAGACCAGTCACTTGCTGCTTTCCTTGAACAATCATCTTCACAACTGATAAAATAGTTCTTTTTATCTGAATTCTCAAGGTAAAATGGTCCTAAAATATCCATCTGTACCATCTGGTTTGGTTTTTTCATCTCAAACCTTTTCCATTTTCTTCTATTTCTGATCTTGCATTCCAGGATGTTCAAACCATGTCTTTTCAGTATCTTGTATATGATTTTGGTACTAAGTGATATCTCCTTTAGTCTCTTTAACCTGAATCTAATACGATTACATTCAAATCTTTTAGTTATACGTAAATCCAGTATTTCCTGTTCTATCTCTTTTGTTACTTTTCCTGGTTGTATATTGTGTGGTTTTCTACTTCTATCCTGTAGACCATCTATTCCATACTTTATGTACCTGTTCTTCCACTTGTGATATGTCTTTGTAGATATATTATATCTAATACATATGTCAGTTACAGTATCTCCAGTCCATTCTTTCTCATGAATCAGATTAAATTTTGTTTGTAATTCTATTTTTATTATACACTTCCTATTAGCAGACTAGAAAGTGTTACCTATGTCAGTAAATGAAATTGTAACCTATGTCAGTAAGTACAACAATTAATAAGAAATATCGTATTTCAGCCATCGCCTTCTATTATTATATCTCCATAGTTGGCAATAGTTTTTATCTAAATAATAGAATGTTTCAATCTTTAGGCTTATATTTTATAAAAATTATAAAAAAATTTATTATAACCATCCCAAAGATATTTTATAAAATGCAAACTATCACAAAAAAATAATTCCTTATGGTTTTTCATTATCCTCAATTGATTTTGTTAGTAATTTATTTATTTATTTATTTATTGACAAGTGCACTCAATCACTATTTTTTAAAATATATTTTCTGACAAGCTTCCGATATTTATAAAGATAATTACATGTTTCCTATTTATAACAAATAATTTACTAGTTTTATTTTTATCAATTTAGAATCAAAATTGATGCTACATATAGAGGATGATATCTGCTTGGTCCCATTCAGAGTGCAATATTTTTCAAATGAGTATTAAATATATTACTAAATTAGCATGTTATAATAATTAAAATGAGATCAGCCAAAGATAGAAGAATTAGTTCTATTATATAGGTCAATTAAGATAGACTAAGAAAGTACATAGGCCAAAAATATTATGTAAAAAACAATTCACACACGAGTCCAAAATGTCATATCTAGTTTTGTTTTTTTAGAATTAATATTAAAAGAATTAAACTATAATCTAATATTTTAACGAAATTGGTAAAGGCATAGATATTACAATTTCAGTTTCTGAAATTGAAGATTCAAGGGATTGCATCAAAAGTATAGCACTTATCTTAAAACATTTATTTTATGAAAAAACTTACTCCAAACTATCTAAACCTCTGTTGAGAGAAAAAAATTCAATTAACAGATAAAAAAACAATTGAAAAAACAAAGATCTCAATTTTAAAAGAAATAGAAAATAAAATGAAATGTAGCTAAAAAGAAATTATTTGTAATTATTTGAGCTTCAAAAGTACAATTGGAATAATCAATTAACAATT
>CAWIYT010000211.1:0-30934 GCA_963840085.1 uncultured Nitrososphaerales archaeon | reverse complement strand
AATCCAGCCGAATAATTAATAATTAAAGACAAAGAAGTACTTTTTTTATTGTTTCTGGTAATGGAATAATCAGTTTATCTGGATTATCTTTGTCATTATCATTAAAGTCTATTTTGATATTGTTATCTGTTTTATTACCATTATCTTTACACAAAATTACTGAATTTACATTTATTTCCGCAATATCTAAAAGTATTTGATTTAAATCTGTCAATGTAGTAATATCTAATTTTTCTTGACAATTTTCTAAATTATTTTTCTCATCTTTTAGATTAGGCTTGATTGATAAAGTCATATAATCTACTTTAAAGGATCTAGATGGAGAATATTGTGAAACACTTCCAGGCAATTCAAACCCTTCTGAAACCCCTTTGAAAATTTTAGTATCTACTTTCAAATTGTTATATTGATTATTTGATAGTTATTATGTTTTTTTGTTAATAAAATTATTGATTTATTCAAAAGTTTTTATGATTAAAATAAAAATAATAATTTATTCTATCTATAACATATCAATATGTCAAATTTTGCGGCGCCTAAAAATTTTGGCATTAGATGAATAAATGGTAAAACCAATTAATTTAGTACCAAATTTGGGATTTAGTGACTATATTAGGTAAATTGTTTAAATAATTTTAATAATCTCTAAAACATTATTACCAAAAATAATATTTATTGACTATAGTTATATATTTTTATCATTTAAATTTTATACTACTGTAATAAACTCCATAAAACAATACAAAATAAGAAGATTTATCATCATCTACAATAATAATAAAGAAGGAATTGATGAATAATAAAAAAATAAGAACATTTTGATAGTCGATGATGATACAAATACTTCTTTAAAATATAAGAAATGGTTGGAAGATGAAGATGAAAATTTCAATATAATTTTGATAAATGATCCTTGCTATGGCCGAACAAATTTTTAAACCTGAAGACTATAATTTAGTTCTTATGGGTTTTAGAATGTCCATAATGGAGGGGTTTGATCTTTATAACAAATTAAATGATTTATCAAAAAAAGTGCAGTATAATGCATCACCATCAAACGATTTTAGGATATGTTGTATGACTGCATCAAGAATAAATTATACAGCATTAGCAGAGATTTATCCTGAATTGAGAGAAGAAAATTATGTTTGCAAAGAAAGTTCAAAAGAAGACTTTATAAAACATATTTATTCATTAATTTCTTATTGTAATTAATTATATTTTGTTTGTTTCAGTATTTGTTATTTATTTCTCGATCATAATTGAATAGTAATTGATTTTTGAATATGAAAAAAGTTTTACTTTCAAAATTATTAAACATAATTAACCATAGAAAATTACTTACATTCAGGAATTGAATACTCATGTTTTCAGTGTTCAATAACAACAATTTGATTGGTAGAAGCAATTGAAAGTAGTTATTGTACAAATCTTAATAGATTAACAGCACTTTTGCAATTGTCTCGTCGGGTTGCGAGGCATTTTTGCCTCTAATTCAATTTAACTAAAATAAAGAAGACAAATTAAAATGTCCTTATTTAATTATTTGAGACAATTTAATTGTCATAGCCTGAACTAGATTTGTGGATTTATAGACCAGGCTATGACAAAATATTATTTCCCTTCGATGTACCGTCTAACTAATCATTAAAATATTTATGACTTTTGAAACTATTCTTTTAGAGATTCATATGCTAGAATAATAATAGCCATAGCCTTCTAAATTTGCCTTAATTCATGATTATAAAAGACTATGAAATTCAAATCTGAATCAATATAATACTAGCGTGCTGCTAGTGAATTGGGTTTATCCAAATCTTTAATTAATTTCTTTTCACATTCAGAACCTTCAGGTGGATTCAAATCTTGTCCTATAACACATGCATGAAATCTATCTCCAACTTGTATTGGACCCATATCGGTATTTCTGTCAAAAGCAAATACCCTTTCAATTGTGTATCCTCCTATTCTATCAAACTCTTTTTGGACATCTTCTATAACTTCAGATTGTATTTGGCCTTTTAGCATTGCCATAATCTTTATTTTTTCGGCATTCTTTCTATCTTCCATTGGAACTATTATTTTTACCTTAACTGGTTTATTACCATTATTATTATCATTAGCATGATCATCCTGGGTAGTTGCATAATCCTCTTCACCTAAAGTGTCAAATGATGTTACTTTAGATGGAGAATGCATATCGTAATAATAAGCACTTTTGGCATAAACTCGAGAGGTTGGTTTAAATAAGTTTGCTTCGGTTGGTTGAGTTGTAGATAAAATATCTCCTTCATTACAGTCAAAGTACCTAAAGAAGATGAAGTTTTATTTGATCATCAGAATAAAATGAGTTTATTCTATTTTATTATTATCATTGTTATAATAATAATTCAGCATTTGTAAAATGATAAGCCCAGACAAAGAATTCAGTCAGGTTACTAGCACTTCTAGCAAATTCGTTATCTTTGTTCATAACAAAATTAACCTTTTAACTTATTGGTTGTTTCGTCTAATTGATCTAAAGGAATATCTTTGATAAAACCTTCACCATTGATAACTCCAACTACTTTAATCAATCCAATTTTTGGTACATTTTGAAGGTTAATACTAGACACAACTACTAGTTCATCTTTTCCGTCAACATTTGGTTTTTCTAACACAATTTCTTCTGTTCCTTGCTGTGCATTCACAGATTTAAAATCAAAAATTGCTAAATTCATAGAAATAACAAATGCCATTACAAAAAAAATTATTCCTAAGGATATTTTTGGAGATGGGTGTACTATCATAATACAAAAAAGAATGGTATTGAGTATTTTAATAGAATGAAGTATTCTATAGATATAATCCACAATGCCTTTTAACCATTTAAAATACCCACTACTAATAAAATAATAGAATACATTTTCTATACCACTTATCATAAATACGCTTACAATAATCTTTAAAAATATGGAGAAAAATATTCATAGTTTGTCAGAATACATTTGCTAAGTGGTATATATTAAAAGATACAAGAATAACATGTATATATACAGGAATACTATGATAATGATATTGAAATTGGTTTATCGTATTAGTTAAATTGTATTTTAACTTTGGATATATGAATGAAATAAAACATTATTTCTCTTTTCTTTAAGAGTGAAAATAATCCATATCTTTTTTTAACGTCGATGTATTCAAAACAATATCATTTGTTAGTTTAAAATAGCGTCAATAACCGTAGTAGTAATAGTAAAGTTATATTCTTTACAATTATATCAAGACCACTCTATCATCCATTGATGCCATCATAGCCTAAACTGAAGAAGAAGAAGATGATGATGATAGAAAAAGAGAGAGGAACTTGATTAATGGAATACTCTTTTCTTACTTATTGTCTAGACATGACATCAGAATGGATCTAAAATAATTTTGATTATCATTCATTCTAATTTTAATTAAATAAAAAAAATAATGTTATTATACATATAGTTCTAATACTCAACAAAAAATATCAGAGATCTATAACTTTTACTACCCGTACCGTTTAAAACTATTAGAATCTATAACGAGCCAGATGCAAGATGAAGAGCAAAGAAGAAAAAGGAGAAGTATTTTTGAATTTAAACAATCTTCCAAAATTAATAATTCTCCATACGAAATACAAATGAAAAATTATATAGAATGCTATGATAAAATTATGCCAATCTCATCCTAATTATTTAACTATATTTTTTGCTTGCTACTCTTTTTCTTGTTTCCTCATCTGCTGCTTCTAATCCTCTATTATAGTCACTCATTGTGTGTCAGTATATCACATAGTTAATAATAATTCATAAACATGGTTAATCCAAAGAAACTAAGTTATAATTAGTTCTAAATTTTTAAAAATTTAATTAAATATAATCTGACAATTGTAAATAAAAAGTTTTTTGCTATCTTTAAATAAATCTATGTGACATAATGATACCACATTTAATAATTAAATATAATTCAGTTAAAAGCCATAGCCTTCTATCCATGACCCGAATAGATTTGTTTTGTGGTTTTTGTAGGAGACTATGGTGTAATGCTATTGTAAAGATTGGCAATAATATAACATTATTAAAATATATAAAAATTTAAAATTCAATATAAATTAATTGTGGTCACTCACTCTGCAATAATCTTTTTTCAACTGTTCATTTATTAATTAATAATAAATCAGGATTTATTTTGCTAATTGCTTTACTTGTCTCTTTAAATATTATTTCCCCTACATAGAAATCTATTCCTAGTTTCTCTGCAATCTCTGAAGGTTTACTATCTAATATTTTTTCAATTGTAAAACCAGCATTTTGTAAAATCTCTAATCCCTTTGAAATCTCTACAAATTCTAATCGTTAATATTTCCTTTTTGCTATATTTTGTAGAAAGTGATGATAATTATGATAATCGTGAGGATTAAGATTATAGTAAATTGGATATTGTATTTTTTGAAGGAATTATTATCGGTTTATTACTATGTTTAGTATTACTATAATTATTAGTCATTGTAATGTAAATATACATGGATTAAGATTTATAATACTATCTATTATTTCTATATAGATTTTCTATTTTTACTATGATAAATACATAAAAAGCCATAGCCCTCTTTTGTGTGGATAACGTAATATTCTTTGAATTATTAGAATATTTAAAAATCAGTGAACAAAATTAACCATTATTATCTAATTTAATTATTATTACCATAGTCTGAACTGATGATGTGATAACCTATATTTGGTAAATTGGAAGATAAATTGATGATAGTCGTCCAGACTATGACTATTTGCAATTTTTTCCAATGGTCTGTGTAGTGGATGTATTTTCAATACCTAAAGACTATACTATCTTATGACGTTAAACTATTCATCTAGAGTTTTAAATAATGTTAGAGTAATTAATTATTTTATTGTCATCATAGTCTGAACTATTAGTAGAGTGATCGGTTTATAGATACATACACAGGTCTAGTATATATGATGACAAACGACGACTTGGTGGTTTGCCTCTTAATTGATTGAAGAGCGAAATCATTTAGTGATAAATGAGGTATTTATTAATTTCTAAAATCCTTGTTTTCTATTTTGAAATTCGATAATATTTTTGATGAAATAATTTTTATTTTATTCGAACCAACCATTTACTAGTATATAGTTCTAATTACTCAATAAAAAACACTAGCGATATACAAGTTTTATGACTAGTACATTTTAAGGGCTGTACTCTTCCTTAACAACCTTATGCGAAATAAAAATATAGTCATTCTTCTTTACGACGAATGGTGGAATATTGATGATGATAATAATAATATTCCATACGAATTAGAATGTAAAGAAGTAGAAAATTATGATAAAGTTATGGAATCATATACTAATTATCTAATTATACTCTATAATCTTGCTTTAGTGTATAAACAAAGGTTAAAGAAGATTTTAACAAAGGTAAAGGTAAAAGGGTATCCTAGTAAATCAATAATAATCATTTCTTTATTTTTTGCGTAAACATATAATATAACTACCTATCTAGAATATCACTCGTTAGTAGAGTAATAGATTAACTATTAATTATTATTATATTATTGCCATAGTCCGACCTAATAATAGATATGTCTAATTGGAAGATAACTTGTTGTTTGGTCCAGACTATGACATATATATGTCTCCTTTCTAATTTTCCATCTTTAATAAAGGAATAATATAGATAGGTAAATTACTATAATGATTTTATTGTATTTAATACCTCTTGAAACTCTCATTCTCTGTGTTTGTTTTGAATACTGTCTCTAGTCTAATATCTCTAGAGAGTAATAGATTAATTAATTAAAAAAAATAGATCAATTTGTAAATTTTATTTCTTTATTTATTTTAACTATCTATATTTTACCTAATAAAATTGTTTAAAGGGAAAAGAGGTTCTGTCTGGAGATCTTTGGACTGAAAAACCAGACTAGAGGACATGTATTAAACATACATGAGCCTCAAGGAACCTCCTCTTTTCTTTTGTTGTTTTTGTTGTTATTCGTTAACTGCTTTAAGTATAGTATATTGTATAAGCAAAATTTTCAAAAAAGAGAATAAATACTCATACGTTTTGATGGCATCTGAAAACGTTGCTTACTGATTTGTATATTTTGTTCTTTTTTTATGCCTTAGCCAATGAATCAATATATCAATTATTACTCAATATTTTAATATCGTTTTCGGATATGATAATTATAAAGTGGAGTATGAATTAGAAAATAACTCTTGTGAAGTATGAGGTGAAATACCAGCAATAGTAGTAGGAATCAATGAATATAAAAGAAAAGGTAAAGACTGTGAAGAACCATTATTACATTATAGTTATCTTAATCATGTTCTCGATATTTATAATAAAATAGAAAGAGAAAAAAGTGATTGACTAGAAAATATTAGTTAAAAATTTTGGTAATGAAACAATAGCAACAACAAAAACAATATTATAATTAATTAAAAAGAATAAAAAATTTTTATTTTTTACTTTTATTTATTGTCTATTGTATGATTTTTCTATTCTTCTTGCATAATTAAAGTTAATTTGTACGATATCGCTGTAATATCTTTGTGTGAGTTCTATTGATTTATTGAAATTTTCTATACCGCTTGCAATAAGTTCATTTACGAAATTTGTTGAATTGACTGTATAATCTTGTATATTTTTGTTTAACGTGTTATATGTTTCAGAATATCTTTGTGGAATATTGAAATTTTTCCATGCTTTATTGATGTTATCAAAGAATTGAGCATATAATGATTGATATGTATCAAAGACATTTTTTTGTAATTCTACAATGTTATTTGATGTTTCTTGTGATGTTTTGCTGATCTGTTCTTGAGAGTCCCTGAAAGTATCTGCATTCTTTTCAAAGATTCTTCTATTATCGTCTTGAAATTTATTTACATTTTGGTTAACCTTTTCTGTTGTGTCTGATACGTTAGATGCTGTATCCTTATATTGTTGTCTCTGTTGTTCTAGATATCTGTCTGTGGTTTCCTTAAATTGGTTAGTAGTACTTTCTTTTACATTATCTTTTTTAGCTGAAGACATGTACTAAATTCTTCGTTAAGTCATATTAAGATTGATACTATTGACTATATACTTTTCATTTCATTATATAGAAAATTGGTTTCATTTATAGAAGTGTATCTTATAAAAAAATTAACTCCACTAGTTAGGCGCCGGGCCAGGATTAGTATCTTCAGTTCGAATCCTATTTTTTTGTAGAATTCATAAAAGAATATCAATATGAACTAAGAAATGACCTTACTCTTAAAAACTGCAAATACTTTCAATTTAAATTTCTATTAAAAATTGTCAAATAATTTGAAAAAATTGCTATGACATCTAACTTTTCTAAATGTTCCATAATTAGAGAGGCAAGAAGCAGATCTACAACCAAAGATCTAATAACTATAAATAATCAATCAGTCATTGAAAGAAAAAGACAAGGTAAAGGAAGATGATGCATTGGCTCATTTATCTGATCAATTATTAGTTTTAAGTGAAAGAATACAACAGTTAGAAAGAAACCAAATGATATTATATAATATAATTTATTTAACTAAACTTTTTAATGACTTTCTCCTTTACTTTAACATTCTTTCACAACTCGTTTATAATACTTTTAGAATAATAGAATCAAATTTTCGAATATAAAGTGAATTCGAGAAATATAATTACCTTAGGGAGTTGAAAAGATGGTTTCAATGTTCAATGTTAATGATTAGATAAATACTAAATCCAATTTAACTATACTCAAGGTAAATCAATATTCTTTTGATTACCCAATATATTGAAAAGTCTTTTAACAATATAATTTATCATAAAATAACTAATGGAAGATTATTGTAAACCACCAAAACCTACTACATCGGAATTGGAATTAAGAAAGATATTAAGATCAAGAAAAATTCCGATTAAGTATAATCGAGTTATTTTCTATACAAGTTGTGACTGTTTTACACCTGATTTGATAATTGGAAAGAATCTCATAATTGAGGTAGATGGCAAAGTACATGATAAAGAACATAGGAAAACATTAGATAGAATACGTCAACGAGCACTGGAAAATATGGGTTATACTGTTCATAGAGTAAGAAATGAAGCAATCAGTAATAGTCCAAATGAGATAGCAAATGAAATTTATGATATCTACACTATATTATCCGATACTGAAAATAAAAAGGAAATTACCATAACAGAATTGAAAAAACCATCAGAGATTAAACCTATCCCAAAAGATATACAATTCAATTTAGAATTATGGGTTTCAGACTTTAATAAGAAACTAAATGATGAAAGTTGGACAGTTCAATTTTTTAGAGAATCATTATCACAATATCATCCTGAATTAATAAAAAATCAATGTGCAATGGAAAAATTTATGTTATCATTATTTGGATATCGACTTCGAAAAACAGAAGATGGTAAGAATCTTGATTTTGAAGATTTATTAGAATATTTTAAAAAAAGTTTACATTTATTGAATGATTTATTTCCTAAGAACAGTAACATGATTGCTATACATTTAAAAAATATGTTCAATGAATCGGCTGCCGGATTTTTCAAAAATTTAATCTTTAAAGGAGGCCCAAATATGAATGAAGGAATAGTTTCAATCAAAGATGAGGATTCTTTGAATTTCCATATTGATAGTTTCAATAAATATTTATCTGAATTGGGAATAAATGTTGAGCGTTCTGATATTATTCAAGAATGTAAAGCGATATTACAAAGATTTAACGAAAACAAAATAGACTATAATTGGCTTATTAAATGGATGAATAAAAATTAAATTTATTTTTTGACTTAGTAATACTCAGTAATCTTTCTAATAACTTTTGGAGTATTCAATTACAATAAATGTGGAAGGAAAACAATTTCCACTAAATTATTACTGTTGTACTTACCAACATAGGTTACAATTTCATTTACGTACATAGGTAACACTTTCTAGTTCTGCTAGGAAGTGTATGAAAAATAGAACTACAAACAAAATTTAATTTAATTCATGAGAAAGATTTGACGGGAGATACTGTAACTGATATTTGTGCAAGATATAATACATCTACAAAGACATACTACAAGTGGAAGAACAGGTACCTAAAATATGGAATAGATGGTTTACGGGATAGAAGTAGAAAACCACACAATATACAACCTGGAAAAGTAACAAATGAGATAGAACAGGAAATAATCAATTTACGTATAACAAAAAGATTTGGATGTAATCGTATTAGATTCCGACTAAAACGTTTGAAGGAAATATCACTCAGTACTAAAACCATATACAAGATACTGAAAAGACATGGTCTGAACATCCTGAAATGTAAAATCAGAAATAGAAAATACAAAAGATTTGCAATGGAAAAACCAAATCAAATGGTACAGATGGACATTTTAGGACCATTTTATCTTCAAAATTGTGCTCAAAAGAATTATTTTATCAGTTGTGAAGACGATTGTTCAAGAAAGACAGTAAGTGAATGGTCTGAAAGAAAGAGGAGTATAGATGTTTTAGATGTACTTGAAAATTACATTGTGGAAAATGGTAAACCTAACAAGGTAATGCATGATAATGGAAAACAATTCACATCTAAAATATTCAGACATTTTCTACAACGTAACAACATTAAAGATAAATCCATACCTGCCAGATATCCACAACTACAGGGTAAAATTGAGGCATACAACAAGATAGTCAAAAATGAATTTTTGGCAATAGAAAACATTCCCAATAGTGGAAGAAGGAAAGAGAAGATATTCCATGTTTGTTAAAGCATACAATGAAGAAAGAGAACATGGTGGTATCAACGGTCACACACCATCTGAAATGTTTCTTATGAAAGGAAGATTAAATAGTTGTAAGAATAACAAAATAGTCAAGCAGATAAAAAGTGTTACCCATGTTGGTAAGTGAATCTGTTACCTATCTGTGCAAGTACAACAACTAGACTTTCAAAAAGTACATTTTTCTTCAACCTGATTGCTGCTGTCGTTCTTCGAATCTGGAATAGGTGTAAAAATTTGTTATACTTGTACTATATAATACTTGAAGATAAATTAATTTTCATAGCCAGGTACTCATAACTTCTGATTATGTTCATTACAGTTACATGAATTGATATTATAAAATTTTCTTCATTGTGTATCGTATTGCTTAAAATGACAAAATAAATTACAAATATTTTAGGAACTAAACATTATTTCAAAAAGTATTACTTCTTTAAGAATAAAGAACTAACAATTATTCCTACCAAAGTAAAAGATCCAATGATTGCAGCAATAAATACAGTATCTGCTATTGACGCTAAAGGTTGCCCTACAACTGCTACAAATATGGAATATACAAGAATAATAAATCCAATCAAAGCAAATAGGCCAAAAATTATTGATTTAATAGCAAACGATGATCCTTTTTCTTCACCTCCTGTTTCTCCTATAAATTCTGACATTTTTCCAAATATTTTATCCTTAATAGATTCACTTTTTCCTTGTCTTTTATAATTATCAGAATCTCTAGATAAATTTTCAGCCATTTCAAATATTATTCTATTTAACCATATAAAAACAATTTTTTAAATTATTTCTAAAAATAAACTTTTTAGTAAAACCGATAGTCTTCTGGTATAAGTGATTTTATGTGAATATAGATTTAGAAGGTTATGGTATTACTTATTGGTTTTAGAGTATCTTATTAGATTGATTAGTTTGCTATAGAAAAAGGGTGCATACATGCTATACAATACTTGAAGACAAATTAATTAATTGTCATAGCCTTCTATAATGAATGCCATAATAATAGAAGGCTATGGTCCCGTGGGTATATTTGTCATCTGTATTATTATCGGTTGCTTGTTATATTCACGTTGCTATTATGATATTTAAAAAATTGTGGAAAATTTAATTGATTAATTAGTAAACAAAAGAAGAAAACGAAGAAGAAGAATTAGAAGAGGAAAGAGGAGGAGAAGATATTGTGGTTGTTGTTGTTTGTGTTGTTGTTATAGGTGGAATATATTCCACAATAACTTTAGCAGGATATGTATTAATCTCGAATTTTACCGTTATCAATTCTTGTAGTTCCGGACCAGCATAAAACTCATTTAACTGTTTTTCTAAATCTTCCAAGTTACTAGAATAAAATATTTTGATACGGTTCTTTATTGCCAATATATACTCTCTCTATATATATCTCTATGATCATCACATATTTCTAAATTATAATCTAATTCTTCTATCTCTTTTTTATTCTACTAATCTAATCTAATAAATTCATATACGATTCTTGTTGTTGTTGTTTCTTTTTACTGTTATTCTTCTTTTACAATCTCAATTACTTGGACTTTATCTATCTTTGCTAGTTCACATGCAGTGTCCAAATACTTTGTTATCAATTATAACAGGGACTTCAATTAGGATTGACATGGTAAAAGTGTAATGTAAATAATAATAATAATTAGTAAAAGAAAGCCATAACCTTCAAAGTTGAAACAGATAAGGACTATTGAGGGCTATGGCCTTATGGACATTATGGTTCAATGCAGGTAGCGAAATTAATTATGGTAGTGTAAGAATATTTTGTATTCATGTTATTTAATACTTCTTTCTAGTAAGATTTGCGAAGTAATATCGCTAGAGTAATCAATTAATTATTATTATTGTCATAGCCTGAACATATGACAAACACAATAGACGCTAGATAGATATAATTTTAATTAGATCAGGCTATGACTTGGGTTTATCTTATAATATTTAATATCGAATATACTATTTAGGACTTTGAAATTATTTTTCTAGAGTTTTGAATAATAGTAATTTTATATATAATATTATTGTCATAGTCCTACTCTTCTAAATCCAATTAAGCAGATAAAATTAAAAAATCTATAAAAGTTTCCCGATGTTTTGTTGGTAACGAAAAAAATAACTTTTTTCGAAAATATTTACAGAAATATTTGTCTATTGTTGTATTAAAATATTTTTATTCAAATATGTCGTATATATAGTTAAGGAAAAAATAAATATATGAAAAACCCAGTTATTGCAAATCCCTCTTTTTATATTGTGATAACTACAATAGTGTACGCATTATTAGCACCTATATTTTTTGAAATGGATAATGCTTATGGAGAAGGAGTAAACTTTGTTGTTGCTGATGATGATAATGATAAGACAAAGTTGACGTATAGTCAACAACAACAAGCAATAGTAGAATTAGAAACTGAATGTAAATCTCCTTGTCCAAAATCTACAGAAATGTGCATTACAATGTGTGCATAGAGAAATCAACAATAAATTTTTTTATTTATTCTTTATTTTCCTTTTCTTCTTACTCTTCTACATCTTTTTCTTCTTTTAGAATATTGTTAATTTTTTACTTTCTTTACATAATTAATATCGCTAGAGCAATCGATTAATTAATCAAATAAAAATAGATTAATTTGTAAAAGCCATAGCCTAATGTCATCCTTGTATTAATTTGGTAATAAAAAATGTTTTGATTTAATATTTAACAATTAACCGATATATTATCTAATTTATCTTCTATTGTTATTAATTCTTCTAAAATACTTAATTTTAATTTAAAATCTAAATATGTAACAAGATCTATATCGCGGTTTTTGAATAAAATATTGATGATATTGTTAATATTATTGCTTTGAAATCCTGGACCTATATTATCTATTTTTTCTAATTTTTCAACAATAGAAGGATCTAAAATATCAAAAGAAGTTTTTTTGGTGAGTAGTAGAAGAAGAATATTGATTCTTATTTTCTAGTTGATCATCAGTAGTCATTTAATCCTTATAATATAACAAGTAGTTAAACAATCTAATAAAATTGTATTTTAGAAATTCTAAAACAAAATAAAAAAAAGTACCTATTGGTTAGAAGAAGATCTTTCTATTTTCTTGAGAAAGTTAAAGTAGTTTTGAATTGAATCATTATAATACTTTTGTGCAATTTCTATTGATTTGTTAAAAGTTTCTGTAGATCCCAATACAACATCATTTATTCTTCTTGTAGCATTTACCGTATTATCTGTAATAGTTTGGTTGGTCTTGTTGTAAATATCTGCATATCTTTGTGGAGATGTAGAATTATTTCTATAAGATTTAGATGTAACATCTAAAAATCTTGATATTACTGATTGATAAGTATCAAGAAGATTCTTTTGCAATTCTACAAAGTTATTTGTGATTGATTGGAATGTATTAATAGCGTTTTGTTGATATTTGCTTGTTGTATCGATACTTTTCTCAATAATTTCATTGCTTGTCTTTCGATATTCATTGATATTCTCATTGAATTTATTTGTTGCATCTGAAACATCGGATGTTATATTGTCTATCTGTTGTTTTTGTTGGTCTAGATGTTTCTCTGTTTCATCTTTTACAGTACTAGTGTGTTTTTTACTTTCTTCTCTTATGTTTGTCATATTAGTAATTAATTACATGTTTATCCAATTTATAAGTAATAATAAATTAAAAAAAGCAACACTTAATTTATCAGTTTAGATAAATATTGATTATTATTATTATATTCTAAATTGTTAATAATTTCCTCTCTAATTTATCAAAAAAAATTGAACTATACCACTTAGCATATATTTTCTAATCAAATCGCTGTTGGAATACTTTAAAGTAGTTTAAGATTACATATATTAAACACGATAGCAAATATTTTTTCCTACTTATATGATATTATAAGTAAATAGAATTAGAAAATATAGGCTAATTGGTATATATTTAACATTTCTAAATGTTCCTCAGTTGGAAAGACAAGGAGCGGATTTACAAACCAAGATAGAGGAGTTACAGATAATCAATAAGTCATTGAGAGAGAATGACAAGGTAAAAGAAGATGTTATCGCCAACTTATCAGATAAACTAATTATTATATCTGAAAGATTAGATAAAATCGAAAAAACAAATAACAATAAAAACTATTAATTACTTGATATAAAAAATATGTCAACAAATAATGGTGAAGAGCATAAAAAGTTCCTCTACATTTTTACTAAAAATATACTGGATTCGCATAAATCTATAAGATGGGTTGGTATAATAGATCAAAATGGTATTATTATTAATGAACAATATAGAGAAGGACTAAAACCATTACTAACTAAAGAAGAGAATCAAGAATCTGCAATCAATACAATAACTAGACATAAAACAAGAACTAGATTTGAACCAAAAATAGGAAAATTAACCTATGCATTAGGAAGATATGAAAACTTGAGTAGGTCTATAATTCCAATCAATGAAAATTATTATTTACTATTAAATATAGATTTCGAGGAAAAAAATTTTCATAAAATAATAATGGAAAAAATCATTCCCTTAATTGAGAAAGAAAAAGAGAATTTCTCGTAGTTACTTTATAATGTTATTAATATTAATTAATAAACCCGTTATGTTATCCTCGCATTATTTGTACAAAATATTTGTATAAATAATAAACAAGATTAGAAGAAAGCCATAGCCCTCCTCTAATGAATGCCACTAAATAATAATAGAAGGCTATGGTACAGGTATATCAATCTGTATGAATGTCGTTCTGATATGGACCGCTTCCATTATTAAGTATTGTAATTAAATAATCGTTAATATGCTATTTATTATTTTACAGAAAAATCCTCTGGTGTTTTTGTTGTATTTGATCTTCTTTCTATGGAATCATAGTATAATATTATTAGATTAATTTAAAACCCATAGAACCTATATATTACCATAATCGTGCAGGTCTAGAAAAAAAATGAATGAAAATAGCGGTTTCTCCAATTCCAACAATGGAACAGAATTAAAATGTTCCTTGTGTAAAGAGCCCCTATTTACTGAAAAAGATGAGGAAATGATCCAGGAAGTAATAGATGGTTCTAAATACTTTTTTCATACTGAGAAATATTTTAACGTGTACAAGAGATTGGAACACTTTTATGGTAAAAATATTAAAAATTTTATTGAAAATAAACAATTTGTTTTTGATACTTTCTGGGATAAAGTCATTCCCACGTCAGATGAAATTCAAGAAATAAAAAAAAATAATAATAAATCCAGTAAACCATGCCTCAAAGTAATCATGAACCCTGAAGAAGCAATAATAACTGCTATTAATCTTGTTCAATCTGCAGAGGATGAAGTATTACTACTTTTTTCTTCAGCAAACGGGTTTTATAGGAGAATGGTATTGGGAGATGGTTTCCTTACTTTGCAAAGATTGCAAGACACTACTAAAGGTAACATAATAGTAAGAATTCTAACTCCTTTTGATAAAAAGATTGTTGATGCAGTTAACAGATTAAATGCTAGAGGAGTACATATTAAATATTTACCAGAAGCACTCTATTTAACAGTCACATTTTTGATAGTAGACAGGAAATTCTCTATTACCGCGGAACTAGTAAACGATTATACAGAAATTCCTACTGAATCGCTAGGGCTCTCAACCTTCTCTAATAGTAAATTAACGGTATTATATTATATTTCTATGTTTGAGAACCTGTGGAAACAGTCAGAACTTTATGAAAAGGCGGAAAATCTTTATGAGCAATTAAAAAACACAAATGAAACACAAATACAATTTATTAAAGAAACAGCACATGAGATTCGAAATCCAACCCAGTCTATTTTAGGCCTCGCAGAAATTATGCTTTCTAAAAAGAACCTTGATGTTGGTCATATAAATGATTTACTCAAAATAATTATAAAGAATGCTAAAAAAATTACGTTTCTTACAGATAATATCTTAGAGGCTGCCCGTATTGACAGTCAACTTTTAACTCTTAATACAGAAGAATTTGATCTTGTAGAGTTAGTAAAAGATTTACTAAAAGATCTCAAAAGCCAAATTCGAGATAAAAAGATTAGTTTAATTTTAAAATGTAATAAAGATTCAATTTTGCTGGTTGCAGATAAATTGCGTTTAAACCAAGTTTTTTTAAACATTATCAATAATGCTATAATAAATATTGTACAAGAAGGAGAAATTATTGTATCTTTAGAAAGACAAGACAACAACAACACTGTATTCGTAAGAATAATAAATAATGGCCCAGGCATTCCCTCAAAAATGAAGAATAAACTCTTTACGAAGTTTGTAACAGGTTCAAAATTAGGAACTGGCCTAGGCCTATACATTTGTAAAAATATTATAGAAAAACATGGTGGAAAAATATGGACGGAGAACAATAAGAACAAAGGTGCAAATTTTAATTTTACTATACCTATTACATCTCAGTTAAGTCAGCATTAAAATCTATTTCAAATTCTGAATAAGCATCTTTTTTGGTTAACTGTCTGACCAAGTGCTAAATCTGTTATACAATATTCTTCTGGGCCTACATAAAGTTACAGAAACAGATGGGCCTAAAAGCATGATACACGGATCCGTATCTAACCTTATTTTTAATTTACTTTATTTGTAAAGCCATAGCCTGAACATATGAATGAAAGAGGTTATAACGGTCCAAACTATGACGATTGATTAGGACAACAATTTTTTTCTCATAATTGATAGATATTTTTTTTCCTCCTATGATCTTCTTTTATTGGAGTATGTGATAATAAGATCATGAGAATACCTAATGAAATTATTATTTATCATTTGTGAAAATGTCTATTTGTATAAATTATAGTAAAACAGTATGAATAATATTCTCTATCTATATCTCTAGAGTAATAGAGTAATTAATAATTAATTGTCATAGCCTGAACTAGACATACATATATATAGTAGGATTATGGAAAACGATAGTTCAGACTATGGCAATGAGTCAATTGGTTGAAATTTGTTTGTTAGTTAGTTGATCTCACACGTAAAGATACTAGATCAACCGAATATAATTCCAGAGAATACTATTTATCATTTTATAATATTATATCTATTTTTTATACAATAGTTTTTACTTTAAATTACTACTATTATTATTACTAATTTTAATGATACAAATATCGCTAAAGTAATAGATTTATAAAAAATATATGTGTAAAATAATTAGTAAATAAAAAATTTTTATTTTTTACTTTTATTTATTGTCTATTGTATGATTTTTCTATTTTTCGTGCATAATTGAAGTTATTTTGCACGATATCGCTGTAATATCTTTGTGTGAGTTCTATTGATTTATTGAAATTCTCAATACCGCCAACAGAGATTTCATTTATGATGTTTGTTGCATTGACTGTATAATCTTGTATGTTTTTATTTATTGTGTTGTAGATTTCAGAGTATCTTTCTGGAATATTGAAATTCTTCCAGTATGAGTTATTATTATTGATGTTATCAAAGAATTGAGAATAAGATGATTGATAAATAATAAAGATATTCTTTTGTAACTCTATAGCATTATTTGATATTTGTTGTATTGTTTGATTAATTTGTTCTTGAGATTTCTTGAAAGTATCTACATTATTTTCAAATATTCTTCTGTTATCTTCTTGAAATTTATTTACACTTTGGTTAATCTTGTCTGTAGTTTGAGATATGTTAGATGCTGTATCCTTATATTGTTGTCTTTGTTGCTCTAAGTATCTGTCTGTAGATTCTTTAAATTGGTTTGTTGTAGTTTCTTTTACATTATCTTTTTTAGTTGAAGACATGTGACTATATAACTAATTCAATGATATTAAGATTAATACTATTTACTATATACTCTTTATTTTATTATATAGAAAATTGGTTTTATCTTTATAATACATCTTGAAGATTAACAATATATGACTCTATTAGTTGTACTCGAGGCTCAAACCTTGTAGCAGTAGTTAGCAGTTTATGATATTTGATAGTATTTCAATAAACGTGAACAATATCTAACATTTTCTAAATGTATTGTTAATATTATTATTATTTTATTAACTTCATTACACTAAATAATGCCTTTGGCAAGGGATCCAACGTTCCTTGATAAACTGTTTTTTTGATCTCTTTTATGTGAAAATTTTTAGAGAATATATTATAAATGTCATTTGAAGAAAATTTGTATGGACCATCTTTCATTGGCTCATCAATACTGAAACATTTCAAAAACAAAATTCCATTTTGTTTCAATATTCTTTTAATTTGATTATGATATTTTGGTCTATCTTCTCTAGAAAAGAGATGAAAACAGCCCCTATCAAAAATATAATCAAAATAGTTATCCTTGAAATCAGAATCAAGAATATTATCTACTACAAATTCTAAATTTGGATATTTATTTTCATACATAATCTTATTTCTTTCAATGACAGTTTCAGAAATATCTGAACCAATAACATCAAATCCTTTCTTTGCTAGTTGCATTGCTTGAGTTCCCGGACCAGTACCAAAATCTAGAAAAAGTCCATTGTTTAGTTGCATAGCATTTAATTCCTCTTCTAAATCAAAATCTAGTTTTTCATTATACCAAGGCATTTTTTCTATTTTTTCATTTTTGTAATAATCATCCCATGTGGGAAGTTTTCTGTTAGTTGATTCAGTCAATAATAATTATTAAATGAAGTTATTAGATATTTAAATGACTATCTCTATTGAAATATTCAAAGTTTATATTTTTATGATTAATATAATTAATAATAAAACCATTATTGATTATAACAATTAACAAAATATTTTTCAAATTTGAATTTCAATTCTTGAAAAACCATAGTTGTATTATATCTGTAGATAAACTAATTCTCGGATTGGGACTCGAACCCTTATCCATCAAATGTGGGTTCTATTTTCGAATATTAAAATATTTGTTATCAATCAATGTTTAGACAGGATCGATGGCTTCTTTTCTAATTTTTATTACATCTATATTTTTGGTTCTTATAATTTGATCAAGAAATAAATGGTAGAGTTACTATTGCTGCGATCATTATCATATACATTTTATTATCATTTAACATGATTTATTCATACGGTATAAGTTTTTTGATAATAAACCAATAATGCAAATAATTTTTAATCAACCAACCAATCAACCAATCAATTAATCAAGACCTAGCCTTTTTCTAATCTTTTCAACAGGAAAAAAAGGCAAATCCACTATAGCAGATCTTGCATATTCGTTTTCAATATCTCTAAGCAGATTTTCTATTTTTTCTTTACCTTCTTTTGTTTTAAGAACTTGTAGTGGGGTCATGTTATCAAAAGACGGTATCTTCATATTAATCCAGTCCTCATAGTATTTTTCAAAAAAATCATCTATTTGTTTAGTAACTGAAGGTGGAATTTCATCATCTTCAATAATATCTTCTATTTCTTCTGCTCCATCATTAATTGTATTGTTATTATTATCTTTAGGTTCTTGTTGCTCAACATCAAGATCTAATACTTCTTTTTTTGTTGTTACATCATGTATTTCAGTATATTTATCTCCTAGATGTACAAGATATTTACCAGCAATATTTTCAAGTATATCATTACATTTTTCTAATAACTTGTCCGACATACATGAAACAGTCATTATTTTTCCATTGATTGATAAATTACCGAGAATTCTATGCGGAATATATTCTTCATTGTTCTTTTTTTTATTACCTGTAGAAGAAGGAGATGTTTTAGGTAACCACAATAATCTACTTAATTCTACTTTTCTTGTCTCTTCTAATTTATCATCATAACTATCTTTGGATTTTTCAATATTACCACCAGTTAGATAATTTGTTTGACTAGTATTAGTAACATCTAATTTTTCAATCCAGTTATATTGTATTGTGTCATCTTGAACATTTTCATCATTGTCATATCCTGTAAAATAATCATATGCAAAATGTTCTGAAGAGTTTAATATTGAGATTATCCTACGTTTACTTTTAATACCAAAATAACTTTTAGATAATACTGCTATATCTCCTTGAACAGTAATTACTGTTTTAGTAGTTTGATTAGATAATAAATCAAGGTATTGAATCAATGATAGGCTTTCATTTTTTAGATATTTCTCTAGATTTAACTTAAATATAGTGGAATCAGTAATATCTGTTTCATGATGTTTCTTTCGCATATTACTTATTACATATTTTTTAATATTGTTCAAGTATCTATGTGGTAATAATACCAAACCACCTGCAGCACGTGTTATACTTCCACCTACTCTATAAAGTCTAGTATATATAATATCATACTTTTCTACAGTGGTAGAAGATCTTACATCATGTAGGAAAAATTCTTCCTTAGTAAAAATGTCTGAAATTTTGTAACCTGTTCCAACTGTAATTTCTAATACTTCTACAAATCTAAAGAATGAATCAGACCATTCTCTTAAGGTATCCAGTTCGATCGTATCCTTAGATTCTTCTTTTTCATACTCTTTTAGAAATAACTTGATAATGGTATTATTATTTTTATTAGGAATAATATAATCATGTATAAACCAATCAAAAAATAATCTGCGTTCTGTTACCTCTGTGTTTTTATCTATTATTTTTCCATAGATATTGATAGCATCATAAAGATCGTTTTCATGAAATTCTTGCCAATATTCAGTTATAGATTCTCTAAGATTATTTTCTAATCCTTCCCATCTTTTTCTTTCTTGATGCATCTTTAAACAGCAATGCTTGTATTTTAATCCACTACCACATTGACAAGGATCGTTTCTATTTAATTCCAATTTGGATATATAATACATAGAATTCATTTAAGTTAAAAATATTTTTTTATACTTGCTAGACCCTAATTGTTAAACATCTATTCTACTCTGATATTAAAAACACTAGTAATGGGACTCGAACCTTCGTCCATCAAATGTGGGTTCTACTATCAAGTATTAAATATTTTCAGCTTTAGAGCCTATCCGAAAACTCCTCCTCTCTTATATGTTATCCAAGCACACGCAAAATGTAATATCGCAATATAGTTATCTTCCTTCTTTTCCCATCTAATCAATAACCGCCTGAATCTATTCATCCATGAGTGTGTTCTCTCAACTACCCATCTTCTTGCTCTATATTTTGGTATCCTTCTTCTCTTCTTTTTGTTACCATTATTGTATTCTTCTCCTCCTCTCTTGCAAATATGCATGGTATAACCATATTCCTCAAGTAACTCGTATACTTCAGGATAGTCATAACCCTTGTCAAGACAGATGTGTTGTTGTTGAATATCTGTTATAGATGATGATGATGGTCTGCAAACCACTATACTCTGAAGAGTTGCTTTTGTCATCTTCATATCATGTCTGTTAGCACCATCTACAGTAATTCCAAGAGGAATGCCCTGACCATCTACAAGAAGGCTACGTTTGGTACCTGATTTACTTCTGTCTGTGGGATTTGGTCCTGTACTTTTTTCCCCCAAGAGGTGCTTTTGTTATTGCACCATCCATTGATTGCCATTTCCAGTTGATACCAACTTTTTTATCATATATTTTTAGACCATCAATCCACATACGTTTGAATACGCCATCTTGTCTCCATTCCTGAAACCTGTCATGTACAGTACTGGATGCACCAAGACTTCGTGGTAATGCTTTCCACTGACATCCAGTACGTGTAATGTAGAAGATAGCATTCATTGCCTTTCTATCATCCATTCTAGGACGACCACTTTTCTTCTTATTTCTTTTTGTCTTTGGTAAAAGAAGAACAATCCTGTTCCATAATGCGTCTGGTATTTCATATGATGAATCAATTCCAGAAGTTATAGATATCAAATAAATATCTCATAAAGTTTAAGATACTAAATAGATTTAGCTTTGTCTAATGAGTCTGTTATACCATAACTAAAATACTGTAAACTACTTTTCGGATAGGCTCTTAGAAGGGGAAAGAGGAGGAGAAGATATTGTGGTTGTTGTTGTTTGTGTTGTTGTTATAGGTGGAATATATTCCACGATAACTTTAGCAGGATATGTATTAATCTCGAATTTTACCGTTATCAATTCTTGTAGTTCCGGACCAGCATAAAACTCATTTAACTGTTTTTCTAAATCTTCCAAGTTACTAGAATAAAATATTTTGATACGGTTCTTTATTGCCAATATATACTCTCTCTATATATATCTCTATGATCATCACATATTTCTAAGTTGTAATCTAATTCTTCTATCTCTTTTTTATTCTACTAATCTAATTTAATAAATTCATATACGATTCTTGTTGTTGTTGTTTCTTTCTATTATTACTTTTCACAAATCTATAATACCTGGACCTTATCTATCTTTGATGGTTAGCAAGCAGTGTCCATCCAAATACTCGACAGAATTGAGAGATAGATATAAAACGAGTTTTTTTTGTTGTATACCACTTAGCATATATTTTCTAATCAAATCGCTGTTGGAATACTTTAAAGTAGTTTAAGATTACATATATTAAACACGATAGCACATATTTTTTCCTGCTTATATGATATTATAAGTAAATAGAATTAGAAAATATAGGATAATTGGTATATGTTGTTAAATCTGTAAAAACTTATTATTAAAATATTTTTATTATTGAGACTGTTATAAATTATCATCAGAGTGAAGTAGAATGAATCATTATTCAGTTATTATAATTCCTTGTTTTTTTGTGATAACATTAGTCTATGCAATCTCTACTGCTACTACCACCACTGCTACCGCTATTGCTACTACTACTAACATACCTATCGAACAACAACATCTTATTATTATCAAAAATATTGTTGACAAATATGTAACAGAAGAGGAAAGTATTTTTCAATTTGATACTACTATTCAAACAATGGTACAACAACTACAACAACGGCCAGATGGAGAATCAGATGAAAATGAACCAATTACAGATTTACCAATAATTGATTCTCCTTGTAAATCCTCGTGTCCACCTAACTATAAATTGTGTCTCTACATATGTGAGTAAAAATAACATACATTTTTTTTTATCTATCTATCCATATCTCTAGAGTAATAGATTAATCATTAATTAAATAGATCAATTTGTAAATTTTTTTAAATTATTTATTTTAACTATATTTTCTTCTAAGATTGTTTAAAGAATAAGAAGGTTCTGTCTGGAGTTCTTTTGACTGAAAAACCAGACTAGAGGACATGTATCAAACATACATGAGCCTCAAGGAACCTCCTCTTTTCTTTTGTTATTTTTGTTGTTGTTATTCTTTAACTGCTTTAAGTATAGTATATTGTATAAGCAAAATTTTCAGAAAAAAAGAGAAGAAAACATACAAATCATGCTTAAATAGATTTTTTACGTTTAATCTATACTCTATAATGTTTAAAAAATCCATAGCCATAATTGATGATGATCCAGATTTATTAAATATATTTAGCGAAGCCTTAAAAATGAGTGGTTATGATGTTTCTAGTTTCACTGACCCTCTTTTGGCATATGAGCATATCCAAGAAAATCCAGATAAATATTCATTATTAATTATCGATGATAAAATGCCCAATGTAAATGGGTTATTGATGGGAACCAAACTCTTAGAAATAAATCCAAAACTAAATGTAATCATACTGAGTGATTATTTTGTTAACTTGAAATGTAATTATAAATTTAATATTCTTAAAAAGCGTGTATCGATATCTAAATTAATTGATGCCGTGAATGAAAGTATATCAAAATCTATTTCATATGATGACAAACTCTATAATCCTTTATAGTAATTAGTAAAAACCATAGCCCTCTATCTAATGAATCCATTCTACTATTATTCAGTGTAGTAGTAGAAGGCTATGACAGTGTGGATTTGTCTATGCTTGCCTGTGATATATTCGTCTTGTTAAATATAGTATTTAATAATTGGAATTAAATTAATTGTCATAGCCCTCTAGGAGCAAATGTAGAACGCCATGACAGTGTTGTAAATCTCTCTGTCTGTACTTTAGTGTATTCACATTGCTAATTATACTATTTAATAATTCAAGATAATTTAATTAATTAATTTATTAATAGATTATAGTCATAGCCTAATTAATCAATTGTAGCCGAGTTCCAATCATACAATTAATTAGACATCATATGGCTATGACTACCGAGTACATATTAGCCTTCTTCTGTGTGAACTCTTTTTGTTAATAATAAATAGTCATGAAATTATTTAAGAATTGTAGACAAATTATTAGATTCTATCCTTTTAACTTTATTATTTTTTTATTTATATTTTTCATCTTAACTTACCTCTGCTTCTTATTAATAATAGTTATAAAGCCATAGCCTCCAAAGTTGAAACAGATAAGGACTATTGAGGGCTATGGCCTCATGGATTCGTCTTTATGGTTCAATATAGATTAGCGAAATTATATTATAGTATAGTATAGTGTAAAAATATATTGTTTATTCATGTTATTTAATACTTCTTCTTTTTTAGTTAGTAAGATTTGCGAAGTAATATTGCTAGATAGGGTAATAGATTAATTATTAATTATTATTAATTGTCATAGCCTGAACATGTGAATGAAAGAGTTATACGATCCAGACTATGACGATTGATTAAAGATGATAATTTTTTTCTCATAGTTGATAGATGATTTTTTTCCTCCTATGATCTTCTTTTATTGGTATATGAGAAGATCACAAGAATACCTAATGAAATTATTATTTAATATTTGTGAAAATATTTATTTGTATAAATTATAGTAAAATAGTATGACTAATATTCTCGATTTATCTATCTGTTATCATCATATCAATAGATTAATTAATTTTGGTATAAAAATACAATAAAAATAAATAAAAATTATCAAATAAGAAATAGTTTTTTATTAATCTGATTTATAATACTGGTCATTGTGAAAAGACTATAGGAGTTGTTTGATTATTGGTATTGTTAGATGGAGGTATAGGTTCTATCTGTTCTTGAGATGGATCTACTTGAGCATTAGTGGAATAATTAAAGGATTCTATTGTTGTAAAAGATAAGGTAAAGACTAATGCTATACCAATTATCCTATATTTTCTAATTCTATTTACTTATAATATCATATAAGCAGGAAAAAATATGTGCTATCATGTTTAATATATGTAATCTTAAACTACTTTAAAGTATTCCAACAGCGATTTGATTAGAAAATATATGCTAAGTGGTATAGCAGTATTGAAAAATAAATTAAATTTTTATTCATTATTATTTATCAATGATGTTTATATAATATGATATAAAGCCATAGCCCTTCTCTGTAGGAGCAAACCGGTACAACAGTTAGATAGGCTATGGCTTTTTTTGGATTATGTGGTTATAAATATAATTAACATTTTATTTAGCAATTATAGATAAATTATCTCTGATGCTATCTTATTAGAAGCCATAGCCCTCCATCATTAATAGTAGGAGCAAATTTAGAAGGCTATGGTAATGGTGCTTTTGTGGATATATGTCTGTATTTGATTAGATATAGATTATCTTTATTATTTAATACTTGAAGATAATTTAATTAATTAATTAGTAAATATAATCTAGCATACTAAGGAATCAATCATAACAATAGAAGGTTAGAGCATTAGTTAGGATATGTTTCTATTAATATAAAATTTATGTTAGATTATTTAATAATTCAATATAATTTAATTGTCATGGCCTTCATCTATATGTGACCCAAGAACCATAAATGTAGAAGACCATGGTCATGCCTAACTTTAGAAATTTGCTTTTGGGATCTCCTTTTTTTAATTTAGTTACCAATGCATATACCGCTTGGATTTGAAGTCATACAGTTATTTTGGTCATATGTATTGGCATTGGTATTTACTGGTAATCCATTAGCGTTGTTTAAGTCAATTGTATTCAAAAGAACATTGTTAAAGTTAACATTATTATTGTTACTTTGATTGTCTACATAAAGACCATTTCCAGATTCAGTAATAGAATTCAAAGTAAGTACATCATTATCGGAGTTAACTAATGTTATTCCTGCCAAAGTATTTTGATAAAGTATGTTATTCTCTATAGTGGCTTGTTGTGTTGAGTATACTGCAAAACCAATTTGGTTATTCATAAGTAGGGATAAGTGTACATCAACTATACTTACACCAGTACCTGAATGCTCCTATTTGATTATCTTTGGAAACTATGCTGCTCAATTCAACATTTTGAGAACCTGTCATTAAAATACCTGCTTGAAATCCCTGAATAGTACCATCTTTAATTACTACATTGTTAACATCAATCCGAGTAACTGAAGAAACAAAAAGAGAATTGGCAAAAATAGGAGGAGAATTAACAGCAAAAGATGGAATTGAACGCTCAATGGAGGATATACTAAAAATTTTGATAAATTCTTATCGTAAAAAATAGTAGATACTCAATCCGAAGATACCTCTAGCATTATAGAACAAAAAACTAATACATTTTTAAAAAATAGTTTTTGCTTTATTTGCAGTAAAATAAGGTATTGGAATATTATCTTGGATGTTCTGGATGGAATTATGGAGATACTCCAGACAAAGGGGGATGGCTTGATATTTTCTATCCAACCAAAGATACAAAGAGACTTCGTTATTATTCAGAATTCTTCAATACAGTAGAAATGGATTCCACATTTTATGAAGAATTTTATTCTAAAATGACTAAAGGTTTATTTTTTGGTATGGTAAAAGCAACACCTCAAAATTTTGAATTTTCAATTAAGGTTCCAGAAAGAATTACTCATAGAAAGAAATTAGATATTAATAAAGATGTTATTGTTGATTTTAAAGAATTCCTTGCTAAAATTTCACCGTTATATGAATCAAAAAAATTAGGTGCCATTTTGATTCAATTACCTCCTAGTTTTAGCATTGAATATTTCAATACACTAGAAAAATTTTTAGAAAATATACCAAGAAGACCAGAAGAAAATAATGAAAGTGATAATATTACTAATAAACAAGTAAATAATGATTATCAATATGCAATAGAATTTAGACATCCATCATGGAATACAGAAGGTCCATTGGAATTACTAAGACATCATAATATTGCAAATGTAATTACTGATTCACCGGAAAAAGAGAATCTATCATTTTTGTCTAATTCTATAGTCTCATCTACAGATCATTCTTTTATTAGATTTCATGGAAGAAATACTTCTGGTGGACATTACTGGTATAACTATCTTTATTCAAAAAAGGAATTAGAGCCTTGGGTGCCAAAAGTAAAAAAGTTAAAAAAACAAACTAAAATACTTAGAATATATTTTAATAATCATTATGGAGGAAAAGCCATAATTAACGCATTGCAGTTTAAGGAGATGAGTGGTTCATCATTAAATGATAAAGAGAGAAAGATTCTACAAAATGCAGAAAATTATTATCATTATCATTGATTGATTTACTTTGGTATTAGAATATTATTTAGGTTGTTCTGGTTGGAGTTATGATGGATGGAAAGGACCATTTTACTATCCACAAGATCTAGATAATAGATATTGGCTTTCATACTATTCTCAGATATTTGATTTTGTTGAGATAGATTCTACTTTTTATAAAATACCTTCTAAATTCATGGTTGATAAATGGAATAAAAGAACTCGTGATAATTTTAGATTTGCCGTAAAATTTCCAAAACTTATTACTCATGATAAGCGGTTAAAGGAGGTAAGAAAAGAGATAGAAAATTTTTATGATGTCATGGAACCTCTATATGAAAAGATTCTCGTTTTTTTGATTCAGTTACCTCCATCTTTACCGATTGCAGAAGGTCTACATTTGT
Source organism: uncultured Nitrososphaerales archaeon (assembly GCA_963840085.1). Taxonomy (GTDB): domain Archaea; phylum Thermoproteota; class Nitrososphaeria; order Nitrososphaerales; family Nitrososphaeraceae; genus TH1177. The sequence continues at coordinate 3,319 of CAWIYT010000211.1, read as the reverse complement.
TAAAAAATTTGGATTATATTTTGGATCCGTCTTTTAGATATGCTATAGAAGCAAGACATCATACTTGGTTCAACGAACTTTTTTATAACTATTTGAAAGAAAAGAATTATTGTCTAGTATGGAGTCAACAAGATATTTTGGTTACTCCACCAGTTTTAACTTCTGACTTTTTATATCTGAGATTAATAGGAGATAGGAGCATTGATGAAAGAGATTTTGGTAAAATAAAAAAAGATAGAACTAAAGAAATGCAATTGTGGACTAAATATAATTAAAGATATCCAAAAGAATGAAAAAAATGTCAAAACTGCTATAATATCAGCAAACAATCATTATGCTGGTTTTGGTCCAATGACAGCAAAGTTATTTGTAGAAATGATGAATTTAAAAAATGAAATAAGGCCGTTTCCTATTGTAGATTACAAAATACCTTTTAATGATGTCAATAAAACTAAAGAAGATAAACAAAATTATAGAGTATATAAACAATTACGTTCCAAGACAAGGCAGACTGATATTTCTGAATATTTCAAATAACTAATGTTAAGTTTGATTATATCTAAAGATGAAATCTTATGAATTAATGGTTAGATCAATATTAAATTATTTCAAAGATTCTAATTTTCTTTTATTTATTAAATAGTTTCTAGTTACTTCTGGTGTTTTATTTTCTAATTCTGTTAATTGTTTTTGTGCTGTTTTAAGAATTTCAATACATTTTTGTTTGACTCTTTTATCATCATTTTGATCATACAATTTTTGTGTTTCTGTATAATACACGTTTTACATTTTCGATACTCTTAAAATGACCTTTATAACATTTGTCATTCAATGCTAATTGAATCTCAAAATTCGAACGTTGTTGTTTTTTCAAGTATTCCATAATCAAACTAAATATCTCATTGCTTATTTTTATTCATTGTTGAGTAATAATATCTAATGATTACGATAGTGAAGAATATGGAATATGATTTACATAATTTAAATTATAAAAAGTATTATTAATTTGCTTATTATTTATCTAAAAGAGAAATAGAAAAATATCTTAGTTTCTGCTTCAGTTATCGATAAAAGGTGTTTAACAATAATAGTGATGACAAAGACAAAATCAAAAATAATGAAGATACTAGTCCAATTAAACTGGGTCTAAAACCCAATATCAATCAATTTCTTTTATTGATAATAGTTAATGCTTTTGTTGGTGCAATGATTGGCCTAGAACGACGGTCATTCCCATCTTAGGAAAAGAAGAATTTGATTTGGAATCTAATGCATTAGTATTGTCTTTCATTGCTAGTTTTGGTATAGTTAAAGCCATACTCAACCTCTTTGCAGGTAGTCTTTCTGATAAATTTGGAAGAAAAAATGTATTGATTTTAGGATGGTTAGTTGGATTACCAGTTCCTTTTATTTTATTATTTGCTCCAAACTGGAATTGGAATTTGCTAATGTATTACTCGGAATAAACCAAGGATTGGCTTGGTCAATGACTGTCAATATGAAAATTGATTTAGTTGGAACAAAACAACGAGGATTGGCATTAGGACTTAATGAATTTGCTGGATATGTATCAGTTGCTTTATAGGTTTTTTAACTGGTTATATTGCAGCCGTTTATGGATTAAAACCATATCCATTTTACCTTGGCATTATATTTCCTATAGTTGGATTTTTAATTTCTTTATTATTAGTTAAAGACACAAAAAAATTTACCGAATTAGAAATAGAAAAAATTATGAAAAAAATGAAAAAAGAGATGAGGATGAAAATAGAAAAATGATAAAATCACTAACTGATGGAAATGATGAAAAAAAACAAACAATAGATGGTAATTCCTATTTACCAAACAAAAATAAAAATCTAAACTTTAAGCAAGTATTCATTGAAACATCGTGGAAGAATCGTTCTTTTTTAGCAGTAAGTCAAGCAGGACTTGTTAATAATCTAGTATTTGGTGTATCTTGGGGATTATTTACTCTCTATTTTGTATCTTTTGGAATAAGTGTAAATGATATTGCATTTTTAAAAGCACTGCATTGGAGTTTGGGCTCTTTGCAACTTGTTACCGGCCCCTTTAGTGATATAGTAGGACGAAAAAGAATGATATATCCTGGAATGATTATGCAGGCAATAGGAATATGGATAATTCTGTTAGTTCAAGATACTTATTTTGGTATAATGATTGGAATGTCTCTCTTGGGTATAGGAACTGCATTTGTGTATCCTGTTTTACTTGCTGCTATTAGTGATATTGCTTATCCACAATGGAGAGCAACATCATTAGGAGTTTATAGATTCTGAAGAGATTTAGGATTTGTAGTAGGTGCTTTAGGCATAGGCTTTATTGCAGATTTCTTTAGTATAAATATAGCAATTCAAATAACGGGATGGATAGCCTTCTGTTCTGGAATTTTCGTTATTATAGTTATGCATGAAACTAAGAGGAATTAAAATAATACTTTCATACTTTAAAGAACTTTTTATAGTCTTATTATGTATGACATTCTCAAAAAATTTTAAAACTATAATAAATTTGAAACTAAAAAAATTATAATATAAAGTTATAAAAACAATTAATCTTCTATCAATCATCATTTGCAATCACAACTATTACAAGATTTGATTTGGCTCTTATTTTTTTATGTGCTTCAATGAATGCTATTGTTAATGCTCCTACCAATAATGCTAATGGAATTCCCAGCAAAATAGAATAATTATAGAATACTATTCCAATAGTTTCAGCAGTTAGTATACAAGCACTTTCTGCAGTAATTAAAATGACCATACTTGTTTTTAATACGTATCTTAAGTTTTGTTCCTTTTTTAGATGCGATATTTTCTTTATGCCTTTTATAAAATATCCAAATGTTAGAAACATGTTTGAAAGAAATCCTTTATTTGATTGCTGTTCTAATACCTGAACAACAACTTTCAATTTTTAAGCCAGTTCCAGTATATCGCCCTAAAATCGTCATAAAAGTGGTAAAACCAACAAGAGCATATCCTATAATATATGCTAATGTAATTCCTATTAAATTGAAACCAAATGTATATAATCCAATATTTTCTCCAATTTCAGCAGCCATTATGCAAAGAATTTCTATTCAAGAGCAGCAGGCAATAGATTTTTTGTAATGTTAAAAAATAATGTACTCTTTGATTTTAGAGATAAATTTGGAGATAAAGATAAAGATTTTTTTCTCAATGTGCTAGTATGAATTGCAATACAGCAGCAAATCTCTTTGATGCAATTTTTACACTTTATACTGTTATTTAAAAATTCATTATTATTATCACAATTATTAATAGAGCATTTACAT
>CAWIYT010000210.1:0-32596 GCA_963840085.1 uncultured Nitrososphaerales archaeon | reverse complement strand
TATAGCAAGAAAATTAAAAACACAAAATTTGACATCCTAATACCAAGGAGATTAGCAAATCCAGATAATAAAGAGAATTCATTTGGTGCAATAATGGAAGATGGATATACTACTTTTATAAATGATTGGACTGTTAACATGCTATCCATTTCAAATGAGTATATAGAACAAGAAAAAGAGAGACAATTACAAGAAATAAAGAGAAGAGCACTTTTATATAGAAATTCTTCATCCTCTTTTGTTTCTTCTTCTACTGATTATTCTGCTAAGCCAACAACTATAGAATATAGTAACAAAATAAATGGAACCTAATAAAAGTATAATTTTAGTGGATGATGGTGCTGCAACAGGTGCAACTCTTATTGTAGCAGCAAGATGGATAAAAAAAGAAAGGAACATCAATTTAAAAAGTTGATAATTGCTATTCCTGTTGCACCTAAGGAAACTGCTTCTTTATTGGAAAAAGAATGTGACCATCTGGAAATTGTGATGAAACCTTCTTTATCCAATTTTCAGTCAGTAAGTCAATATTACAAAGACTTTGAACCTATAACAGACGAACAAGTATTAGAGATTTTGAAAAAGTGGAAATAACAATATAATATTAATTACAGAGTATGAATATAATCAATTTTTAAAAAATATTGTTTAGTTTGAAGTTATCTTTATATAGTATGTATCTTTCTTTTGCTTTAATGCGTAAAATATTTGCAATTATGGGAGCACTTATTGCTGGTGGTTTAGCAATAGTCTCAACTACAGTCCCAGATGCAGCAGCAAGACTAACCTTGAATTAGATAACTAACTAATACCACAAAAAAATTTTTTTTGTCTTTATAAATGTTGAATAAACCATCTTACTGCTATATCTCCCACTTTTTCTAATGCACCTTCTTCAAATAAATGAGTTGCATTATTTACTATCTCTACTTTGGAATTATTTTCTATATTGCATTTCTTGATAAATTTAAAAGTAAAATCTAAAACTACTTTGTCTTTTTTTCCAATAATAAATAAGAATGGAATATTTTTTAGATTTTCCAATAGATTATTTTGAAAAGTAGGAATTGATAAAACTAAATCGGGTCTTCCTCCACGTGATACAATTGTCTTTATAACTGTCGATGTAAGAGATGAAGTAGAGATACACTCTCAATGATTATCTTTGAAAATTGTTCTCCTTTAGCATTTATTGCATTTGAATATTGATATAGGAAATTTTTAACACTTAATATTGGTAAGAAAAGAATTCATTTTATAGTCCTCTCCCTCTCTTCAACGATCTCTATTGAATTTATAATACTATTTTCTTTCATGAAACAGATTGAAAGGGAATGAAATAACTCAAACTGATTATTCTCTTTCTACTGCCTCTAGAATTCGATCTTCTTCCAATAATATACCTAGTAACTTAACTACAGCGCAGGATCTTCTAATTAATAGATTTTCTATCGAAATATCTCCGAATATAAAGAAAAATAGAAGAATAGAATTAACATTAGGAGATAAAGTTTGTTTTGTTAACCCTGATTCTGATTTAGTTTGTGATACTATTGTCAGAGGTCTTTTATCTAAAAGATTTGGTGGTTTAGAATCTGATAACGTATGTGTTCTAGTTGCAGATAATAAATTAGACTTTTATAAAATAGTAGAAAAAGCCTATAAAAAATACAAAATGAATTTAGATATTGTATTAAATCGAACAATAGTAAAAAGAATATTCACAATTCATCAGTTAGCACGTTTCTTGATATTTGATCTTGAAAAGGATATTATAAAAAAATACAAACCTAAATTGGTTATTATAACAGGAAATTTCTTTCTAAATGACTCCTATATTGAAAAAGAAGAAAAAGATTGGCTATATCCCCAAATGATTGAAGCAGTAAAAAAGATTACAGATTCTATAATTCTTATATTTTCTCCAATTACCTTGCCTAATTTAGTAAATTATTAGTAATCAATTTGTCTAAAGAAATGCTTTTAGACTGAAATTAGTTTATCTATTGCATGTTAAAACCAATACTAGTTGGAATTCTTGCAATAACATTTTTCTCTCTTGCTACTGCCTCTGGTCAATTAGAAGAAATACCTACTAAATTTTCTACATTTACAAACGAAGAATATGGAATACAACTTGAATATCCATCTGAATGGAAAATCTTTGAAGATAGAGTTTCGGGTGATCATGTTATAGATATTGCTGTTTTTGTACCTTCTTCCGAGATTATAATTTTAAAGAGTATGATTCATACAAAGATTTTAAAACAATGGATACGAGGATTTTAGTATTTTTAGATTATAGTTTTTTATTCCAAAAATTAACTTCAATTTTGCTCTTGATTCTGCTATTAGTGCTGACATGGATACTCAATCAGAGGCTACTTCTGGTTTTAAAAATTTGAAGTATTAGAAAGTAACACAAATAGTAAAAAACTTGATGGTAAAAAAGCCTATGAATTAGTATTTCAGGCACAAAGAAAAGGAGATATCTTCAAGTATTTTACGTTAGGAACAATTATCAATGATAACCAAGTTCTGGGAATTAACTTCAAGGCTCCTTTGGAAGAATTTGATTTATTATTGCCAACTTTTCAACATATGATTGATTCTTTTAAAATTGGAGAATTCGTAAATAATAATATTGATACAGATGAATCTAGATCTGTTATTAACACTAATGAAGATGCTATAAAAAAATATTCGAAAATGATGAAAATTAGCCAAACATCTTTTTGAATTCTTCAGATATTTTATTTTTTACTTCGTCAGTTTCAACAGTGGACCTCAATTCTTCTACAATCTCTTCTTCTTTATCTTGTACGTCTTCATAAAATCCTTCTACATTCTCAAGTTCTTTTATTTTCTTCTGTCGTTCTGGTTCTAGTTTTTCATTAATGATATTATTTGCTTTATCAATAAATTCTTGTAAAAAATTTGGTATAATAGATTGCTTCTTAATATCTATCGCTCTATTATAATTTCTATTAGGAAAATTTTCTTTAAGTTTTTCAATTATATAATCCCAGAAATCTTCGTTTTCTACCAGTGCAAGAACACTATCAATCTCTATACGATTATTACGCAAATATTTTAACCAATTTTTAGATATTAGTTTATAATCATTATTTCTAATCCATTCAGCAAGGGTATCATAATGACCTTTTTGTGGGGTATATTCCTCCTGAACTGATTCAATATCTAATCCAAGTTCATTAACCATTTTTGGATTAATACCTATTCTAGGGATATTATTACCATCATGAAGTTTGGTTACAATTAATAATCCAGAAGCATCAAAATCAGTTAATATTGCTACATTGCAACCTGATTTTTCAGCAAGTTCAGATAATTCAAGTGCGTATTCTGTAAGAAAACCACGTGTATATACTAACGCAATACCATATTTATCAGCAAATGGTCCCAGAGCCTCTACTGCTCCTTCTTTTTCAATTATTATCAGATCTGTTCCAACTTGTGCTAAATTAGAGATCTCGTCAAACTCCACACCAACTGATTTACCTCTAAAGTATAGTTGTGCCCTTGCTGCTGCTATTATTCCAAGTTCATGTCTTTTAAATCCTAATTTTTCACATACATCCTTGATTGAACTAGTAATATGTTCTCTTGATGCTACCTTAATTCCTTTTTCGATTAGTATTTTTCTCAGAGTATAGAATATACCACTTTGAATCAATCTACCTGTCTCTAACAATTTTGGATTTTTTCGTACATCATCTAATCGCTTCTCTAACAAAAGTTCTAATTGATAAGTATTATCACTATTTTCTGTATAACTACTACTATTTTTGTTTCTAGATGATGATGCATTTTTACAGAAATTGTAGATATCCTGACCCATTGTTGGCGCAAATGGTCTTAATTCAATATTTGACTTGCTATGGCTTCTATAATCAATCCTAGGCGATATCAAATTTATAAGGATAAGATTATTGTCTTTTTTGTGGAGTTTCTCATCGTCAATAGAATAACCACAATCTTCCAGAATTTGTACTATATCATTTGTCTTCCACCCACCTCCATTCTTCTTTTCCCATTTAAATATAGATTCATTTGCGTGGAATAATGAACTAGAATGTAGGGAAGTAGAACAATTTAGGGATTCAATTAATGTTAATCGTTTTTGATTAAGAATAGGTGACTTGGCAATAATAATTTCTATCTTATATGGAAATTGGACACTATCATTGTTATCATTATCACTACTATTAGGACTTTCATAATATCTATCAAATCTTTTGTAGATAAAACTACCTTCTTCAATTTCATATACTTGTTTTAAACGTTCTTCTAATGCTTTTTCTCTTGCTTTCTTATTCATATCAAATGGAAGTTCCAAATCTACTAGAGATGTAGATTGATCCTTTATTGGTGGCAAACTGTCTTTTAATTTTTGATAAGTCTCTTCAATTTTTTTGTCATCTTTTTTTAAATTACCATAAGTTAATGCCTTGAAAAATTCATCTCTTTTAAGTCTCTAACCTTCCCTAAAATTAGTATGAATAAAATTATCATAAACATTTAGATTATCTTTACTTTTTTCGCGACTACGAATTAAATCTTTAAACTCTGGTAAAAAATAGTAATATATACTTGGTTTGTTTTTCCAGTCACTCTTAAGTTCCTGAGTAGCCACATAATAATAATGATAGGGTTCTTTTTCTTTTACTGCTATAGTTTGGCTGGGTAACTGAATATTAAAATTTATATGTGTATTTAAAACGATGTACTCTTGTAAAAGTTTATAAATTTTAGCATAATCAACTGATATCTTGGGAAGATATACAACAATTTCAGTAAATTGGTTATAGTCGTTTGTTTCTTGTTTATCTTGAAGAATTTGTTGGTTGTTATTGTTATAGTTGTTGTATTCTTTCTTTACTTCTACTCTTTCCTTTCTTCGAATTTTATCAACATTATCTATCCATATTTTAATTGATTTATTATTATCATTTGAAGAAATATTGATTTCTAATGGATAATCCCAATTTTGATATTTGTTGTTGCTATTACTTTGATAATTATTATTATTAATAGCAATTGCATATGGGATGCATAATATTGCTTTGAAAGCGTCTCCTAATTCTCCACGGTTTATTTTATGCCTGTATCTTTTGCTACTATAATATTTGTCAAGATTAAAGATGTTATCTATTTGTTCTTTTGAAAAAATATTATTTATACCAGCATTGGAATTTCTAATTATAATTTTAGTTATTTCTTCACCTTTAACTTCTTCCATCGTAATAATTACATCAATAACAGGGGATTTTCCATTAACAAACTCTTTTGCATTTTGTTCGATGAAGTCTAATGCATTATCCATTAATTCCTTTATTATAAAAATATCAAAATTTTTACCATCAAGCCCAAACCTAGTATTAAGTCCTTGAATGGACAAATAATCATATATCTGATCTTCGCTTGAATAAATTTCCTCCTCCTCGTTAATAGTTATATTATTATTAAGTTCACGATTATGGTCATCTATTTCCATTTTCAACTATATATTATGTGTATATAAAATAAATAGTTATTGGCAAGTGAGAATTTACATGTTTTGTCCCTACATGCCGTAAATTAACTGTAATATCGCACTTACCCACTATTTCTATTATTATTATTATGTACAAGTAATACATTTCTAAAGAAATGGTCAAATTTCTGCTTAATTTCGTTTCGATGCCTTTCTGAATTTCATAATAAGAGATTCAATAAGCCGTTTTAGGAACTCTATCTCTGAGAACTATGAACTTTGGCATTATGATCTCATGCAATATCTGACAAGCATATTAACTGGGATACAAAAAAAAGTAATGTAGATTCTGAATTTAATAATAGTATAACATTTTATCTTTATTATTTGTCTGGTTTTGTCGTGATTTCTGAAAAACTAAAAAAAGGAAGGAAGGAATGATTAGTTTATGGCAATTTTAAAGTCTAAACTTGAATTGTATTTGCAACAAATCTTTAGAATGCTTTTAGAATCAAAGACAGAGGAGGCTATTGCTAAAGAATTAGGTGTTTCAACTAGGACCATTCAACGTTATAAGGTGATCTTGGATCAGAGGTATGCATCTATATGGAAACAAAAGACAAATAATACTCTCTTTTTAGAATGTAACTTGTTTAAAAATAGAATGCTCAAACTATACAAGGCATTAGAAGATCAAGTTACTTCTTCTAAGGAAACCTCTGGAACTGAAAAAGCCAAATGTGCTGAAGTAGCAGCCAACATTGCTATAGATGTTTTGAAGATGGAAAGCGAAGGTATCAAAGTGGTTAAAGATGCTCTGATAGCAGAAAAAGAGGCAACAAGAAGATTATCACCATCAACAATTAGCAGTAGCAGCAATAATAACAACAGCGATATGATGTATTATGATGAATTAGAAGAAAGTTGCTGATGATTAATTATTTTTCTTTCTTTAACAACCACTACAAAAAGCATAGATAATTGGTCTACTTAACACAAACAAACCACAAGAGAGATTCGGGAGTTCTTTATACATAATTCAGTTATGTATAAGAATCCAATTAAGGAACTGAGTTCTTCTGTAACTCTAAGCGCTTTCTTTTCTGATCTGATCCTTATTCACACATGCGGTGTGTATAACAGATTTCTGATCTGATTTGTTGAAGAACGATTATTAGGACAAATATGTTTTTGTTTGATTGGTAAAAATACTTCAAAAAAGAAGCATGTTATGATATATTCCAGCCAGTAGATTCTAGTATCACAATTATAGGAACAGTCTTTAGGATTGTTAATATATTATTAGTATTAGAGTTCATATCTTTATAGAAAATTTGGTGTTCTACGTTGTTTAACTATCTTAAACCTTGCTTCGTTTTTTTGTTCCTATTATAAATTAGATAATTATTTACTCAATTTACTTGCTACGGAAAAAGATTTGTTAAAAGATTTAAAGAACTATTTTTTATTTTATTCATAGGTAAAACAGTAGTTGATGTTGTAGTTGTAGTATTAGTAGTGGTGGCGATGGTAGATGAATGTTGAATACTTTCTGAAGACTTTGTATCTACTAGAATAGAATTGTATACATTACTATGGTAATCCGCAATATTCTTCCAGTTCAAATACAATTTAAATTGGTTTACTGAATTGCAATAGTATTCATAATTATTTTCAAGGTCTATTAACGCTTTTTTAAATTCTTTAGGATCTCTTTTAACAGTTATCCCTAACCCTTTTCTGGCATATTCTTTAAAAAATTCTAGATCTGTTGCTATAAATGGAAGACCGTGTGCTAGAGCATCAAACATAACTCCAGAACCTGAACTCACCTTATAAGGTAATAGAACAACATCTGACGCATAAAACAATAGTGAAAGGTCTGTGTCACTAAGAAAATCTCTTTGCAAGTCAATGAAATGAGTGGAATCTTTAATTATTTTCTTTGGTTTATAATTTTCTGTGTTAAAGTGATTCTTTGAAGAATTAACTATTATCAACCAGTTTTCAGGTATATCAATTTCGTTAAGAATATCCCATCCTTTGGTACTAGTCTTAAAACCTATAGCAAGTGCTATCCTTTTTATTCTTCTTTTTTTTATTTTGTTATCATCGTCATCGAAATAAATACCAAATTTTGATCTTGCTTCTTCTTTGATATTTGGGAAAGGAGATAAAGATGGTTCTGCACCATGATAAATTATGATATTTTTGTTATCATCAGTGTTAGAATTGCTATTATTATTATCCTCTACATCTGATTTGTCGTTTGCAAAACCATTGCTACCTTTTCTTTTTTTTTCGATTATTCGATTCTTCATATAGTCAGAAAATACTATTCCTTTTTTGCTTTTTACCAACTTTTCATTGTTTAGGTCATGAAAAGATTTGTAGTTTATTATGAACTTCCAATATTGTAATATATACTTACTAAAATGTTTTACCTGATTTTTTAAAGTATTATTACTAGTACTTTTTAGATCTAATGGAGAAATAATATTCATCCACTGTTTGAAAGTATAAGCAGAGTGAAATGTTGTAACAATAGGAACTTTACAAATATCATAAAATGAATCGATATTGGTACATGTATTTCTTGGATTTATTGACCTTAATTTTAATCCATACAATCCATGCTCGAATTGAATATGAACAATGTCAGGCTTTACTTTATTAACTATCTCTAATAATAGTCCTGAATTATCTTTATCGAAAGATGATGATAATCCAAAAAAATCACCCTCTTTGCCATCATCATTACAAACAACATACACAGTATGACCTAATTTACGCAAGGCTCTTGTTAAATTGTAAGTATATCTACCTACTCCACCATACATAGGAGGATATTCTGTTGATACCATTAGTATTTTGAGAGAATTTTTTATGTTGCTGTTATTATTTTCTGGTACTGAATTTGAAGAAAAATATAAGTTATTATCTTTGAAATTTCTTTCATATTTAGTGTCACGCTCATTACGAAATAAAAAACAGCGTAAGAGAGGTAAATCCATCTATATACAATTATTTTTATGCTACAAATTATATATATGAGAAGAAATTGAAAATCCAGGAACTGTTATATTAAGTAACATAAAAGTAGATGTCGTTCTAAATATAAAATAATTTTTTAATTGTCTACTATATAATTTTTATGAATATTTACTCTCTCATTGTTAAATATAATAGATCTCTTGCGCAGTTACATTAGATCTACATCTCATTCTTAATTCTGATATATCCAGTTACGGTGATACACTATTCTTCATTATCCTGTAATTCACAAGACCAGATACAATATCTGAAATATGGTTATATCTTTTCAGTCTGTTCCTATATTTAGTACCCATAATACAAAATTTCTTTATCCTGCAGATAGTATGCTCTATTATTACTCGCTGTCTGGAATGATTTTTGTTATACTCTATTTGTTCCTCAGTTAGTTCCATATTTCTTTTCTTCTTCTTTACAGGTAGACTATACTTTACAGTAGGAAAGTCTTTTTCACATCCTAGATATCCTAAATCAAGAACATTTTCTACCTGTAATGGTGTTATTGGTTGTTCATCCTTGTAAACGGTATAGTCATGCTGTCTTCCTTTTTTGTGATGATTTGATTTATACAGTATTTTTCCTTCTTTATTTACCATCAGTTGTGTCTTTACAGTATGTCTTTTCTTCTTGCCTGAATAGTAATCTTTTTTTCTCTTCTTGTCTTTTGGTCTTTGTATCTCCTGTTCTGTTATATCTATAAATGCCTTGAATTCAGGAAAGTACTTTTCTACTTCTTGTACAGTTCTTAATCTTCTGGTAATATTGTACAATTTTTGAGGTAATGGAATACATCTTTTAACTAGTGGTTCTATGTGTCTTATATCTCTGTACACGTTACTCTGGTCCAGATCAAATAGAAATCCCGATAATGTATGTGTTATGTACAGTCTGTAGTATACAAGTAACATGAGAAATCTGTCTTGTCCTGTCAGTTTGAAATGATTTCCTGCACCTACTTTTCTTGTCCTTTTTCTTTTAGATAGACGTTTTATCTCGTATTGTGGATATCTAGATTCTACCTCCTTGTAAATTGAATCAAATTCTGATAGTTCCAGTCCAGTAAATGACTTGAATAATGATGGTTTTCTGGATAATCTGGCATAATTTAGCAAATCTACGAAATAACTGCTAAAAAAGAGGAATATAGCTGTAATCTTGTCTATTGCACAAGAGATCTAATGTTGTCTATAATAATTTAATGAGTGAATTTAGAGATACTGACGAGAAAGTAAAAGACGATGTTGAGGATACTGGTGACAAAATAAAGTCAGGTTTTAAAGCAGCAGGTAATAAGATAAAAGATCCTAGCAGTGATTTAGGTGAGGAATATAATAAGGAAAAAGCAGAAGAGGAAGTAAAAGATAAAACTTATTAAATTAGATTAGTTTTTAACTTTTACATTATTTTTTCTCAACTCAAACTTTAAGTGATTATTTCTTCCATATGTTTTACGACTATATCTAAAAGTTGATGCATTTTTAATGGCTTACGAATAAGTTCTAGATTCAACTTATTATTTATGATATCGTTGGCTGCAGTTATTAACACCATTTTGATTCTTGGATTTATGTCTGCTATTTTGTTAGCCAATTCACAGCCAGTGATTTGAGGCATTTTGTAATCGATAAGAATCAAACGAAATTGATTGTCATGACTAAAAATATAATCTAGTAATAAAAGAGGATTAGTAAAACCAAATACATCATAGCCATTTTCTCTTAAAAAGTATGTAAATAGGTTAACGGTATCTTCATCGTCATCTACTAATGCTATCTCCTGATAATCAGATTTCATCTAGCCCCCGCTGATAATGATGTGCTGTAGCATTATTGTATAAACATGCATTAACCCTATCTAGCAAGTTTTGTATTGTAAAAGGTTTTCTGAGAAGTTCAAAGTTAAGTTTGTTGTTATTGTTGTTGTTGTCTTCAATACTATCGTAGGCACTAGTGAGAATCACTTTGATATTTCCGTTTAATTCTTTGACTTTGGTGCATAATTCACAGCCATTCAAATTAGGCATACGATAATCAGAAATCACTAGTTCGTATATATTCTGGTTATTTAGTAAATGTTCAAGGGCTATTATTGGATCGGTAAAGGCTTTCACACTATATATCCATTCTCCTGCAATACTACTTTGAAAGTTTCACAAATGTCGGGTTCATCGTCTACTATAACAATTGATTTAGAAGATGATGATGATGGCGAGCAACAACTTGTTAATTGATTAAAAGATTTAATAACATCATTAAACTTTGACGTTTAGTATCATCGAACCCACCATTTTAATGATTTACAAGAATTATACACATTATTATAACTTCATTAATCCTTATAACCCTTCTTGCTTGATTGAGAACTAATGATTTTTTTATAGATAACTATGAAAAGTAATATTTGTTTCTATTTGTGTTTTTTATTAGATGTTTATAAAAATCCTCATTTCATTATTTTATTGCAAATTTTATTTATTCACTATTATAGCATTATAACTACCATAACTAGTTCTTATTTTATATGTCCATAGAATTACTAGTATCAAATATTATAGAAAACGCATTCAATATAGACTTTAATACCCTATTTGCGGTTGTTTTTAGAACAGCAATTGTTACACTACTAATTGTATTTGTAATAAAATGGCTTGGAAATAAGGGATTAGGTCAATTAAGTAGCATCGAACTAATAATAATATTAGGATTAGGAAATGCGGTTAGTGAACCCATGTTAAACCCTACTGAGGTCTCTATCCCACAAGGTTTTGCAGTTATTATTATAGCAATAGCAATATTCAAAATGTATGATTATTTAACTACAAAATATAGAAAATTTAGCAAAATGATAGTCTCAAAGCCAATTTTGTTAATAAAAGATGGTAAAATTTTAGATGAATGTTTGATGAAGGCTAGAATTTCTCGAGATAAATTTGAATCTTATTTGAGATTAAGTGGCACAGATGATATTTCCGATATTAAAACATCGTATTTAGAAATTAATGGTCAAGTAAGTTTTATCAAAAAGAAACAATGAGGATGAGGAGAATGAGGAGGAGGAAAAGAAGATTGAAACTAGTACTGCTACTATTAGGATTAAATTAATTATAAAGTGACAATACCTGCATCATCATTAGGTTATCTTTGATCACTTTCTTCCTTCATAATAAGGATCAGATAACAGTCGTAGGAAAACTTCGTCATATTAATGGATAGTCATTGTCTGACTAATCATCTGTTGCTAATCCCATAAACCCAAATCACGTATGTATAATATTAATCAAGGTTTTAACAACATAATTTACTAATTGAATAATTAAATTGTCTCATTTTTTAAATAACACAATTAGTAATATAATATATAACCTAACCAAATACGACAAATATGTTTCCAACATCCTCATAGCCCTCTAAAAACAGATCAAGAGAATAGCATATGAGGACTATGATTCTTCTACTTATACCAAATAAACTATCTTAAATTTTTAATTATTCTATTACTTTGAAGGATGAAGGAACTATACTTTTTTATCCTAGTCATAGGCTGTCTTCATTTATTTAAAGAATTTATCCATCATAGTAGAAGACTATGGCTTATATCTAACTAAAAGATTAATGTCATTATTAATATATATATATAGAAATATTATTATGATTATCTGAGTTTGTCAATAATTGCAGAGGGAATAGATTTTTTTCTACCTACAACTTTAACAATCTCGCTCCATACCACGTCATTAACTCCATCCATACCTTTTATCTTTTCAAGGAGGTCAAGGAGAATAACGTTATCTTTAACTATTGTTTCAACTCTCAAATCAATTGTATGCTCTCCAATGCTTTTACCAACATATGTTACCTCATCTATTTCCAGCAGTTTATTGGCGACAGTATTTATCTTTCCGTTCTTTACTGAAATAAAAAAATCAATACGTCTCCATCCAAATTTCTCTATATCCAAGACATAATGTAATTTTAAAAATTCGCTTTCTAATCGCTTACGTCTTCTCCGAATAGTAGTGACCGGGACTCCTAATTCTTTAGAAATAATGTTTGATTTTGAATTACCATTTGGTGAAAGCAGAATTTGTAATAATTTTTTATCTATATCCGATAGATAAGCAGGTCTATCCGCATTAGGAGACATACATAATATAAAAAAGAGGATTTGCTATATAGTAATATTGATACAAATAGACTAAAATGAGTTAATTATGCATCTTGACTGTCAATATAACTGGGATTGGATTTAAAAACAATTTTTTAGATTTCTCTTTAATAATGATCAGATTTACAGATATTTTTTAATGAAATGGTCAAGAACATCCATTACTTTGGATTATTTTTATTTATACTTGGTTCTTCATTAATAATATTAGGATATTTAATGATGACAAACTACTACCATGCTATTTCATTAGTACCTTTACCTAGCGACTATACAGATGCATTGATTTATTATGATGAAATAATAAACAAAAATATGATATAGTATATAAGGTAGCAAAATAGTGTTATTAAATCCAAACCAAACTCATAAATCAATTCTTTTGGTGGATGACGAACTTGATATTGTCAATCTCTTCACAGAAGCATTTAAAAGTAGAAATTATGATGTATTTGGTTTTACTAATCCACTAGAGGCATTAGAACATTACCAAAGAAATTATGATCAATATGGAATGGTGATTTCTGATATTCGAATGCCTGAAATGAATGGATTTGATCTGGTAAAGAATCTCAAAAAGATTGATACTAATATCTTAATTATTCTAATGTCAGCATATGATAATATTGATTATTCTCAACTAAATGATATAACGATAAATGAATTTATACAAAAACCAATCAAGATAACAGAGTTATTGTCTACAGTTGAAAAGTATTTAATCAGTACCAAAATAAACAAGTTATAGTAGATAATTAATTATACCTACTTTTAATTTTTTACAATATACAACGTCAAATTATTATCATTTATTTTTGTCTTAACAGATAGAAATTATTACATCACTCAGGTTTTTACTGTTTGTTGAAAAAATTATAGAATAATTAATTGACATTAATTGATTTAATTTGTAATTATTATCTTTAGAGCAAAATAATTTTAATTGTAATACTACTCAGTAATAAATTCAATAGTAATATAAAATTTGTCTATTTATTTTTTTATTTATCAAGAAACATTAACAATTGTCTCTAATCCTATTATGGTATAATGCAAAAGCACTAGTGAATTGGAATAGTGGATACTAATAACAGAAAAAGAAGGAACAGAAGGATTTCTAGATAACATATTTGATAGCCTTAAAGGTGGACGTGGTGGAGGTTTATTTTAACCGTTAATCGGTAATTATTTTTTATTATAATTGTGTTTATTCTTATAGTTGTTATTTTTTTAATCAAATTTTATGGCAGTTGGTTTGTAATTAATTATGTATATATGTTTATTTTAATAACTTGTCAATAATTAGTTATTTTTTCTTTTCTACCATCTGCATGCTCGACATTTATTCGTTCCTTTATAGTATCTACATCTACATTTTCCATTTCTACTACTCTTCTCTTACTTATCACAATTTCCCCAACTTTTACCATTTTCTTGGATACAGTAATTTCTTCTGCATATAAGGGAATCAATGTTTGATATTTGTTGTTATTTGTTATATCTTTATTATTATTATCTTGAGATAATTGTCCATTACTATTTTCTATTTGTTGATTATCAAAAAGTGGTACACTTTCACCCTCTAATTGAAGTTCTTTTCTTTTTTGGTTTTCTATGTCTTTATTGTCCTTTTGTTTTTTATCATCATCCTCATTTTCCTTCGTTTTGCCATCTTCATCATCGAATTGAACTAAATCTGATATCTTTTCTTTAATTTGAGAAATAATTCCTTGCTTTGAGTAGACATCAATTTCTTTATCATTCACAAATACTTTTTCATATCTAACAGGTATCTTTATCTCATCTTTTTCTATCCATCTTTTTTCAATGCTTACATCTTCAGATAAAATCTCTTTAGAAAAAGAATACTTTTCTCCTACTACAGGAATGACAAATTCTTCTATTGATTGTTGAGTTTCAGGTTGAGAGATTGATTCAGTATCTCTTTTGAAAGAATTGATATCGTGTTCTTCTACTTTTACTACCTTATCAACAATATTACTTGCATTTTCCTTAACGGATTCTAATGCTCCTTCTATTTTGGTTTTTATAGATTTTTTATCTTCTAATGAGGATGGTCGAATTACTATTGCAAGTTTCTCAGATTGTAATGGAGAAACTACTAAGGGATTTTTATTCATTGTGAGGTTCTTTACCTTCTCTTTACTTTTATCTTGCGCTATAATATCATAATTATTACTATTATTACTTGTCTCTGAACTAGGTAATTCCATTCTGATATTATATTTATAATAAATATAATTTAAGTAGATTATAGGTCATAAGTAAGTAAACTATATTGAATTTAATAATCTTTAAATTTTATTGTAGCCAACTATTATATCGTTTATAGCAAAAATATAACTATGGAGTCAAGAGCCGATGAAGATATAAATTTTGATCAAGATAATTCTAACAATACAAAGATAAAAAAAGAAACTACTAACAATAATGATAATTATTCATCAAGCAATACGAAAGAAGAGGAAATTATTCCTTTGATGTCAGAAGAATTAGAAGTTAAAAAGACAGAACTTGTAGATGAAGCAATAATTACAAAGGAACCAGTTAAAGAAACTAAAACAGAGCAAATACCCATTATGCATGAAGAACTAGTAATAGAAAGAAGACCAGTTATTGATAATTCACAATCATTACCATCTAATAATAATAATATTTCAACAGGATATGAGAATGAAGAATTTAAACCTGTAGAAACTAATACGCAGATAAAAATTCCTATAAAAAGAGAAGAAATAGAAGTTACAAAAAAGCCATATGTTATAGAGGAATTAGTAATTAAGAAAAAAACAGCAACAAAAACACAAACATTATCTGAGGAAATTACAACAGAGAGAGTGATAGAGCCACAAGTTTAGATTATTATTTAATTGGCCATGTTAGCCTGAGGTAAAGTAATTCTTAATTCTTGTTACCCATAAATATCAAAAATTTCTTTTAGAACTGCTTAAAAATATGCAGAAGCGATAGTCTTGAAAGTGATCTTAACGATTGGAAGAAATATCAGATTCACAAGAAAGGTAACTAGTGGAATCAATGATTCCTGCTGGCTATTTATAAAAGAAGGCCATGACAATAAAATTATTATGTTAGCGTTTTAAATTTCAAAGCATATTGATTATTTTTTTGATAATATTAAACCTTCCCATAATTGTTGTTTTAATATCAATATATCTTGTTATAACAATTAGTATGTAAACAGAAGTTAAAAAGTAATACTGATGATAAGATTCATAATGACTATTTAGAAAATTGCTATGAAATCAAATTCATGAATTATTAAATAATTTATTAAATAGAATATTCTGTGGAAACTAATGAAGATATTCCTTGGGATGAAATTATAAAAAAAGAAGCAAGAGGAATTGATGATGCGGATTTTGGTGAGATTCAAAGTGTTGATTCAGAATATGTCCTAACTCAAAAGGGTATAATTGATAAAGAATTTTTCTCTATTCCAAAAAGTTTAGTTCAGGATTATGATGGTAATAGAGTATTATTCAAAGTAACTGAAGAAGAGGCAAGAAATTCATATATGGAATCTCAAAATATAGATTCTGATCAGGATGATTTTAGTGATACTGAGATAGAAGCGGATAATACTACTACTTATGATGATGAATCATTAAGCAATATAAATTTAGAAAAAGAAAAAGAAGAGGAAGTTATTCCTTTAATGTCAGAAAAGTTAGATATTACTAAGAGAGAAGTTGTAGATGAAAGAGTTATTACAAAAGAACCAGTTAAAGAAACCAAAACAGTAGAAGTTCAATTATTAAAAGAAGAAATAGAAAGTATCGAAAGAAGACCACCTAGTGGTGACACACAAGCAGAAGTACAAGAACCTGTACAATCATCTACGAAAATAAAAATACCATTAAGGAGAGAAGAAGCAGAAGTTACAAAAAAGCCATATGTTAAAGAAGAAGTTGTAGTAAAAAAGAAGACAGTTACCGACAAAAAAGAGATAACAGATGAAATCACATCTGAAGAGTTAGATACCTCAAATGTGGATAAAGAATAAGAGAAATAAATAATAAAAAATTTTTTTATTTATAATTTTATATTACTAATAACATTAAACTACTACTATAAATAGTAAATAAGCAATTATTATAAGATTTATTGTCTATGATATAACATGGACATGGATGATATATTTGGAATGTTTTCACAAAGAAGTGGATTATCTTCTAATATTGCTAGAATGGCACTGCCTTTAGTATCAAAGTTCTTGTTAGGTAATGCTGAACCACAAAGAGCATCAGGATTGATGTCATTATTACCTTCTAGTATAACAAACTTATTTTCAAATGATGAAAGACAAAGATTTACAACTAGTCAGGAAAATGTATCAGAAGATGAGGTTATTGATAAAATATCTCGTGAATGTTGTAATGGTGATAAAGAAAAAGGAAGAATTGCTTATCAAGAAGCATTAAAGGTATTAAGAGAGAAAGCAGTAAGGCAAAGACAACAACAACAAGGACAACAACAAGAAAAAGAAGGAGAAGGAGGATTTCTAGATAACATATTTGATAGTCTTAAAGGTGGACGTGGTGGAGGTTTATTTTAACCGTTAATCGGTAATTATTTTTTATTATAATTGTGTTTATTCTTATCGTTATTATAGATTTTTTCTATCAAATTTCATGACAGTTGTTTTGTAATTAAATTATGTCTTCTAAATATTGTTATAATGAGTTTCTTGAGACCGCTATGTCTTCTTCTATTTATACTTCTTTTACCAATAAATTATCTCTAATTTTTATATAGTATAGTTAACAATAAGGTGTACTCGAATATATGGTCATTCTTTCCAATGAAAAGACCAATTCACACTATACCATAGCCTTCTAAATTTGCTTCTACTACTTATGATGGGGACTATGGCTTTTTAAAATAAGTTATTGAATTTTGTTATTATTATTATTAACGTTATTCAATTTCTGAACATGTTCTAAATAAGTAGTTTAATTATTATATATTATATTTAACTAAAATTGATATGGAGTCAAAAATCTATTCAACAATAGCAACTTTGTCAATTCTTGCATTTGCTTTAATTGCAGCAGCAGCAACAGGAATACCAACAACAGTATTTAAAAATGTGTTAGCACAAGGCGAGAATAGTAGTTTACAAGATGGGAACATAGGAATGTCTCAAGATCAAACTAGTGGAAATGAATCTACAGCATTTAATCCTAAAGAAATTATCAAAAAAGAAGCGAGAGGACTAGGAGATGCTGACTTTGGTGAAGTTCAACAAGTTACAGGCGAATTCATAGTAACACAAAAAGGTACTATAGACAAAGACGTATTTTATATTCCTAAAAATTTAGTACACCATTTTGATGGCAGTACCTGTCTTTTTTACAGTAAGTGAAGAGGAAGCAAAACAATACAAAAGAGATTAAATTCTTTTATAATTATAATTTTTGTTATAAAGTTTTTATAATATTTTTAAATACTTATCTATTAGTTTTAAGATTTTCAACAATATTACAATAACTTTATTTATATAGATTAATTAAAAGAATGAATGCAATGCAATAATATGTTTATGGTATTACCGGTAGCAACAACACTAATTCTTATTTCGACAATACTGTCAATGTCAATATTCACTAATGTTTCTGTCTTTGCTCAATCTGAAGGATCTAATCAAACAGGTGAATCATTAAAACAAACTGCTAGTGATATTGTATCAAACATCAGTAAAGAAGTAAAGAGCAAAGGATCTAATATTACTAAAGAGATAGCAAAAGATGTGGCTGCAAATATAGGAAAACAACTACAAGATTTAGTAAAGTAATTCATCTTTATCTTTTTTAATTCAATTAATTAACTGTGTTTACTGATTTTTAAATATTTTATAAATAAAAAGAATATTGCTCTCATATCATCAACGGCAAATTCGAAGTTTTCCATAGCCCTCTATCTCGATGTCCTGGTTACATAAGAGGAGGAGGGCTATGACAATAACAATTATACTCTAGTATTTTAAATCATTAAATAAAAGAATAGTTCCAAAAGTAATAAATACTTCAATGATTAGTTTATGCTACCTCAATCAAAGGAAAACTCGCTTGCATGTTATCATAGTCTGGGCTTGTTGTTGTATCTATAAACCGATCACTTAATACGACGAGTCCAGACCATGACAATATAGAGTAGTAAAATAAATAGAAGGAAAGTTAAATCTTCCTTAATCATATTTTTTGTTCGTTAAATTTGAGTTGATTGTTATGATAAATCCCATGTTCAAAATGGTTTTTAACTTTATTAACTAATTGATAATAAA
Organism: uncultured Nitrososphaerales archaeon; assembly: GCA_963840085.1. Classification (GTDB taxonomy): domain Archaea; phylum Thermoproteota; class Nitrososphaeria; order Nitrososphaerales; family Nitrososphaeraceae; genus TH1177. The sequence continues at coordinate 13,556 of CAWIYT010000210.1, read as the reverse complement.
ACTAACTAATTAGAATGCTATTTTTTATTATTATTTGTATTGTAGAAACATATATGGTTTAAAAAAGATAAAGAAAAAGGTGATACTATGTCTCTAGTTTCAAAAAAAGTAGGAATATCAAAAGAAATTTTTTGATAGAAATATTATTATACTAGTTATTTTGACTTTCCTTGTATTTTTTCTTTGATTAACATTTCACAATTGGATTCATTCTTATCACCTTGAGTTGAATTGAAATTTAAAACTACATCTACTCCTTCTCCACAATTAAAGGTATCTGTACTACGACTACCAACAAGTAAATCATTTCCTTCTTCACCAAAAAAATTGTTTATTTCATCAGAATTGCTTGGACCAAAATCTCGAAGCCAATCATCGCCTTGACCTCCATAAATATCATCATTTCCATTATAACCCATTAATATATCATCACCAGGCCCACCTATCAAAACATCTTTTCCATGGATGGTATCATTCAATACATCATTTGAGATATCACCAATAATTGTATCTGCTCCCTCTCCTCCTAAAATAACATCATCACCTGCCATTCCACGTAAATCATCATTACCTATCCAGCCAAAAATTACATCATTATTGTCAGTTCCAGTAATTTCGTCATCGGTCTCATCACCATTGCATACTGTTACACGTTCGTCACACAAATATGTTAATCCATACGCATCTTCGTAGTTTACTAAAATTAACCCAATTGGAACTGAAAATAAAAAAAGAACTATTGTCAATAATAATATCATTGTCAAACGTGTCATCGTTATTATTCTCTTTAGACTTTAATTAAATGATTCTAATTTCTTCTTTGTTGTAAAGCAACTATATTTTTAGTAGAGTTATCAAACTTACTTTTCACTTCTTCCTCCTTATTACCTTCTGCAGGAACTTCATAATATACGAGAAGAAGAAGATTTGCTATCTAGTATGTTATTCAATTAATTAATAAGATAGAATAATGAATAGATTCAAAATAGTATCAGGAACACTATTCATAATAATAATAATTACTATAATAGTAATAACTACGATTACAATTTTAATTAATGATGAGCGTATTATTATGGCTCAACAACAAGGAGGACCAGGAGTTACCCCAATTGATCCTGAAAATGTTACTAACCAAACATTACAGGGTTATCCAACTGAAGACAAAAATATGTCAACAGGTATAGGCAACAATAGATAAATAAATAAATAAATTAATAAATTGAATATTTTTGTTGTTGTTGTAAAACTACTTGATTTCTATTAATAAATAATAATGAATCTATGCTTAACTTCTTCCCTCTTACCTTCAGGAACTTCATAATATACCAATCAATCTATCAATCCAGTCTTGGGATCTCTCTCCCTCACTTCAACTACCTATATAGAATTTATAATATTATTTTCCTTTAATTTCATTGAAAGAGAATAGTTCAAGTCAAATTGATTATTATCATTCTCTTCCTACTACTATTACTCCAACTAGCATAACTAATAATTTGAATATTCAAAGACTTACAACAGCACAAAGATTATTAGAAGACAAGTTTTCAATTGAAATATTTAAGAATAAAAATAAGAATAGAATTGAATTAACTTTAGGAGATAAAGTTTGTTTTGTTAAACCTCATTTTGATTTAATTTGTGATACTATTGTCAGAGGTCTTTTATCTAAAAGATTTGGTGGTTTAGAATCTCCTAGTGTATGTGTTCTAGTTGCAGATAATAAATTAGACTTTTATAAAATAGTAGAAATAGCCCACAAAAAATATAAAATGGATTTAGATACAGTATTAGATAATACCATAGTAAAAAGAATATTTACAATTCATCAGTTAGCACATTTCTTGATAATGGATCTTCAAAATGATATTCAAAAATTTAAACCGAAATTGTTAGTTATAACAGGAGATTTCTTCCTTTCAGATCCACAAATTGCAAAAGAGGAAAAAGATTGGCTATATCCTCAAATGGTTGAATCAATTAAAAAAATTGCTTTGTTGCGCAACTCGATTAAATTATAGATTTTAACTTACCATATTATTTTGTTAGACTATTGTTATACTTCTAAACCAATTATACAACGATGCTTTCAGTACTATTTCTTTTATCATGTTCTCTAATCTGATAGCAGTAACATATTCTCCAAACATTCTCTTGATACAGGAGAAGACAGTTTATGCAATCCATCGCTTACCATAGCTAACGCTATCCTTCCATTCTTGTAAATTATTTTTCTGCATTTTCACCGTCTTGTTTCTAAGGTAATGATTGGTCTTTCTATATCTGGAATTCTTTCTAACCTTTATTGCTGGTTTGATTCCCTTAAATGACAATATCTGAAAATTATTGTTACTATCATATGCACCATCTGCGATAGTCATATCTATTTCCTTATTCTGTTTTATTGTTATATCCTCAACTAATTTTGGTAGTACTTTTCCATCATGTACTTCTTCACTGGTTACCTGTAACGATAAAATTCTCTTTCTTTTAATATCAACTGCTACATGTATCTTTAGATAACCTCTTTTTACATTCCACTTGTGTCTAATCCATTCACCTCCGTTTGTAACTTTAACACCAGTAGAGTCAATTGCGATTACAAAATTATCAACATGTACACTAGATTCATCATCACTAGAAATTGTTATATTTAATTTGTTTATTCTTCTACAAATTCTACTATAATCTGGAACTGATGGTAATGTGTTTGAAGCATGTTTTCGTACTACGCCTTCAGTCTGTCTATATGGTAAATGAAAATATGCTCTCATATAACCAAGTAATTTGATAAATGAATCTGGATATACGAATTTTCTGCCTTCCTTGTCCTTATTCATCTCCTCTAGTTCATTATCCCAGTTATCTATAACATCAAAATCAAGTAATACCTCACCACGTTTAACAAGTGATTCATTGTACTTCTTCCAGTTCACATAGTATTACTAGAATAGGTTAGCTAAATATGTTAGGAAGAACGAGTTAGGCAACAAGGCAAAAAAAATTACAGATTCAATGATTCTTATATTTTCTCCAATTACCTTGCCTAATTTAGTAAATTATTAAAACTGCCAGTATAAAGAAATATTTTTTTTAGACTGAAGTTATATATTTTCCTCCCAAATACAAATTAAATAATAATTATCTTGAATTAAATACAAAAGACTATTATAGGAAATTTTAGTTTAATTAATTCTTATTATTTTTCATGAATAATAATGAATATACAAAAGGATTAAAAGTCCAAAGAATACTATAAGTGAGCATGAATTATGTCCAAGAAAAAGAATTTTACTCAAGAACAAAAACACCTCATAAAACAGTGTATGATTGATGCTGACATAATGGGTCTTTGTAAACAAGAAACTATTGATTATGTAAAATCAAGGTTAGGATTAATAGACTTTTCATATGGCTCATACAAAAAATTTAGAGCACAAGTTCTAAATGATGATGAAAGTAATATTCAATGGATATCCTACTACGCTAGACAAGGTTTCGTAGAATTTTATCGAAAAAGGATTGCAGAAATGGAAATGATACAGAAAGAAACAATGAAACAATGGCTTGATGAAACTAGTAAGCCAGAGTCACAAAAGAATAAAAATCTAATATTAAAATTGGTAGCGGAGTTAAGATCAAATAATCAACATCTAACGTCATTGGGAATGGTTACTCCTATTATAGCGACGATAAAGAATATAATAGATAATAATAATAAGGAAAAGATTTCGTCAGATGCCACATCATCATTATCAGCAATTAGTAGCAGTAGCAATAATAACGACGGCAGCAACATGATGTATTATGATGAATCAGAAGAAATTTGCTGATGATGATAATATATAGTGTTGTTTTTCTTTTTTTCTTTCATTCTCTAACAAGATATATGCAGGAGAAGAAAAGACATGTACAGTCAAGAATTATATAGCATATGCAAATGTTCCTGATTAATTATAAACTCCTAACTATTTTGTTGTTTTTCTTTTTTTTGCCATTCATCAAAACCATTTTAGTTTTTTGGCTTCCTTTTGGTCAAGTTCTGGCATTGCTGTTCGTTTGTACGGATCTACTTTTATTGTAAGCGGTATGTCTTGACCTTTTACTACTATTGTGGAATGTACTTCGTATGGCACAATTATCTGATCGTATTTTGTTTCCAGTTCGTTATATTCCCTAGTAAGTTCTTTTAGATCGATCCTTACGGTCTCAGTATCTTGATAAATAACCTGATCCTGTTCTCGTCGTTCATCAGGAATTTTAATAACATCATCTTCATCGCTAGGTTCTACAACTTTGCCTTTTTCTTGTCTAAATCGTTCAAATGCTGGATTAGGAGTATAAGAAGAAGATTTTTCTATAACTTTCTTACCGCCAATTCCGGCAACTTGCCGAGATCTACCAGAAGAATCTTCTATATCTTCTTTCTTTTTCTTGCTTTTGTCCTCAAGTTGTAAATATTCTTTTCTATAATAGGATAAGGTTCTTTCTGGAACTATTCCCTTAAGGTTCTCTTTTAGTATCAAATCAATTTCATAGTCTGAAAATCCTTCTAATCTTGCTGATTCTACGAATTTCTCATATAGTTCTCGTGTATGTAATACAGAACTTTTTATCTTGTCTAAAAGATTTTGCATTTTATGAGAAATTGATTTATTTGTTGTTTCTTCTATTTCACTCATTATTTCTTATTCACCTCCTATTGTTTTTTTGCCACTTGCAATTCTTGTCTTAAATGTTTCCAACATATTCTTTATAGTGTACTCTAGTACATCCCATTGTGTTAGTTTGAGTGAGTCAATAGAAACATTAAGGACTTGTATAGTTTGTTGTTGTTGTTCTGTTTTCATTGTGGTCAATTTGAATTACTTCCTCCTCCTTTTTCTGCTAAAATTTTAGTCAAGACATCATTAAAAGAATCTCCTGCCTTGCCTAGATTTTTCAGTTTCTGGTACACTTCTTCATTTACAGTTATGTGTCTTAAATTATTCATAAAATTAATTAAATCATTTATGACTAATAATTCTTACTATTAAAATAAATTAATTTCCTAAATTATACATCATTTAATAATAATATAAATGACTTTAAAAGATACATTATTATCATGCTAATTATTTAGTTTTTTCTTAATCTTGTACTGATGTAAAACTATTGACATCATAATAGGATATATTCTAATTGGAATTACAGAATAAGAACAAGCAGAATTGTATAACCTTGCTATTGAAAACATATGGTCAAATATTTTTCTATCGTTTTTATTCAAGTATTTTCTAAATAGTTTCCATTCTTTTTCTTCCAGTACAACAGCAATTCGAAATGAGGGAATTGTTCTGCCCATTAACAGATTTGCAAAAAGTATTGAATGTAACTAGTAGAATACTTAGAAGAGAGGGAGAGTCATATATATTAAAGTTCTAGAAGAAAGTATTCTCACTGGAGAATAAAAAGTAATAGAAGAATCTAACTATTCGCGATCTGAATCTCCTATTACGTTAGCCTCTTTCTTTGATTCTTTTACCTCTTTTAAAGAAACATTGTCAAGGTTTTCTACAATCTCTTTTTGTTTAGCATCTAACTTTTCTTGTCTTATTCTACCATTATTATTATTATTGTTTTCAGTGCTCATAATATTATACCATTTTATCAACAATATCATTTATTAACACTCAAAGAAATCAATATGGAAAAAAACAAAGAGGAAGAAAACACTATTGGAAATTTTCCACAAGTGAACGGTAAAACTAGAGAAAATGTGGCTGGTTTTGTTGGTGTCAGTTACAAAACATTAGAAAAAGCAGAAGATGTTGTTGAAGCAGCAGAATAAGAACCAGAAATTTTCCTAAACAATAAATTTCTGCATTTATAAATCTAACAATTATGACTTCTGAACAAATTGAACAACTAAAAAAAGAGATTCGAATAAGAATTAATGAAGAAGAAAAAGGAGTTTCTACATATTTCAATACTTTATTAATACAGGCAAATGTTACATTGCAAAAGAATGCAAGTCCTAATCTTAATAGTTTGGACTTCGCAGTCTTAAGGTTGATGATGATAGATTATTTAAATAATATTTTCAATAAATAATGATATTTGTTTATTTATTTATTTATTTATTTATTTATTTATTTATTTATTTAAAATAGTAACAATAGAATTACTAAATTTTCTTTTCACTTCTTCCCTTTTGCCTTCAGGAACTTCATAATAGACAATCAAAAATATTGAACTTGCAGAAACAATATGAGATTGTGAACCATGAACTTTACCATTATATTCTGTTACAATATCAGATAAAATTTCATATTTCTTCTGGATATCTATTATTGGTCCCTGTAATAATTCAAGAGAATTAGACATTTTAGGTTTAGGTTCTTTTGTAGAATAAAATGATTTCTTGTTGGTGTAAGATGTTTGTTTAGATGCATTAGTTGAAGAGACTATAGAAGATTTAGATCTATTAGGACAAACATGTTTCTTCTTTGCAAACACTTCAAAGTATGCATTTTCTAAAATATTCCAGTATATCCTAATGCCACAATTATAATTACAAGGTTTAGGATTGATAGTATTGGTAGAAGAATTCATGTCTTATCTCTTTAATCACTGCTTCTGGATAATTCTATAATTGAAATTTTATCCTTATTACCATTATTATTATTTATCTCATCATTAGCAACATATCCAACAATCAGTTCACTATTCCAATACAAATTTTTTATTTATGCATAACTGAGATTATAATAGAAATCTTTTTCCTTATTGTACATTAGATAATCACCTATTTGAAATCTATAACCTTTTGGTTTATTTACTATCTTGCCATTACTTAATGCAGTAATATTGCTTTCAAATTTATAACTATTAGTTATCTTCAACAAGTAAAACCACCATATTACAAATTATATTATATTAGTTATTACCCACTATAAACAAATTCACCTATTGTCGATAACACATCATCAATAGTAGTTTCTTCCAACCTATACATTGCTACTTCATCTCTTAATTGAGACTGTTTAATTTTATTTATAGCAATTTTTCTTTCTTCGTCAAGTTCTTCTCTAATTTTATTTATTATTACTAGATCTTGTTCATTTTGTTGTTGAATTTTATTTCTTTGAATTACAATTCTATATCTTTCTAAAGTCCAATCAATCAATTCTATAATCTTTTGATAGCGTTCAAGAAATGCAGGATATTGATGTGAATTACGCTCTATTATTTTTTGGCATTCCATCCTATAAGATAACAGATAATTTTCAAATTTACTATTTCCTTGCTCTTTAATTTGGTTATTTTCAATTTGTTGATTTATCCAGGGATCAAGGTTTGGCATATTTAAAACACAATAACAGTATTTTATTAATAGGAAAGATACTTTGCTAGAGGGAGAGAGGTAGAGAATATAGAAAAATGTATAGATGTTGGTTTACACGTCTCAAATTACGAGATAAAAAGATACAGAGAAGGAAGAAGTGTGTTGGAATTTATAAATAATATGCTAAATAAAGTAAAAACTATTTTTTAAAAGTGTATTAGTGTTTTGTTCTAGATTGTTAAGATTATAAACAAGTATTTGCTATTTTTTACGATAAGAGTTTATCAAAATTTTTAGTATATCCTCCATTGAGCGTTCAATTCCATCTTTTGCTGTTAATTCTCCTCCTATTTTCGCCAATTCTCTTTTAGTTTCTTCAGATACTCTGATTGATGATATCACTTAATTATGCTTAATATATCTTATATATATAGAATTGCTCTTAAATATTATATATACAATATATTAAATATATTTATATTATGCATATGAAATATATATAATATATGAAATATATTAAAAATAAAAAGAAATTGATAAAATGTAGAAATTGCTCATATCAATTTGATCCTTTAAAAGAAGGTAATTCTAAAAAAAGAAAATGTGGGATGTGTTGTTTTGGAGATTCTTATTCTATAAGGTCAAAGAAAGAATATGATAAAAATTTACTATTTTCTGTAATTGAATCACAACAACAATGATAAATTGAAATGAGAATAATAAACGTTAAAGCATAGTTATTAAAAAAGGGCCTTTATATTCTCTAAGAGAATAACATAAAAGATAATTGAACTATCACTATTGATTGTTAAATGTTAATTATTAGCAAGAAATGTATTTATAATTTCACTTAATCTTTCAGGATATTGAAACATTAATGCATGTCCTCCTTCTTTAAATTGTGCTAACCATGCTCCGGGAATTTTTTGTACTAATAATAATGAGTTCTTAGATGGAATTATTTGATCTTCAGTTCCTGCTACAATTAATGTATCAGTAGAGATTCCTCTTAATTGATCACAACTTCCTCCCATTTTAATCCAATCAAACATTGCATTTTTTTGCTTTTGGAGAGTTTCAATAGAAGGTAGTTTAAACGATTCAAATATTTCATTGTATTTTAGAGAATTTTGTTTTTTCCACTTATCAGGGAATTGATAGGGAACAAATCTGTTTTTTATTTCTTCCTCTGTTCCATTTAAATTGCCAAATTTGTTTCTCAGTTCTTCTGGTGGATAGAATGATAAATCAGAAGGGCCACAATGAGTGGCATAAATTATCAAATCATCAACTTTGTCAGGATGCTTTAATGTTAATTCTTGGGCAATCATTCCACCCATTGAGTATCCTAAAACGTCTGCTTTTCTAATACCAAGAGCATTCAATAATCCTTTAGCATCTTCAGCAAGTTGGTTGATGGTATAATTTTTTGTTCCTAAGGTACTATTAGAAACACCACGATTATCAAACACTATGACTTGTCGATTTGCAGATAATTCTTTTAGCAAGATTGGATCCCAATCATACTTCGAACCTGAATAGCCCATAATTAATAAAATAGGATCTCCTTCACTCCTAATGGTATAAGACACATTTATATCACCAACTTCAACTTGTTTGGGTGAATTATTATCTAAATTAGTCTTATTATTAGTAGGATTATTGGTTATATCTGTAGTTTGGCCATAAATTACAATAAAATCATGATAATAATAAAAAATACCAATTATTGCCAAATTGATAATGCATAATAGAGAAATAATGACTATAATATTGAATTGTTTTATCACTATAAGGGGGATCATTTGCTAATATTATTTAAATTTTTTATTCCTTCCATAAACGTAAAATCTACTCGTTCTTCTATAGTATCAATAACAAAGCCATGATCTTTTAAAATGGCGGGAAGCAAATGTAACCTCCTTCTTCATCTAATTCTTTTGTTGTTACCACAATAAAAAGAGAACCTCTAGTAGAAAGACATCTTTTGGCTTCAATGATGTACTCTTGCCAATTTTTACCCATTAATGATAATGAAAATATCATATATCTTTCCTGTGATCATTTCCAAAAGAGATTTACATTCTGTCCAATTGTTAACTACAGGAGTTGCTATAAGTCATAATTCTTTAGCAATTGTCTTCTCCGTCTTCTTTGATTTGATGAAATAATAATTTTAACAATTTATACCTCCAAAATTTGGTTTTGAAATTTTAATACTTTTTGCCATTTCATCTACTACTGATGAATATTTATCAAATTCTGCTTTATTAGTTGCATCAAATTTAAATTCATATTCTCTATCGTAGGCAATTATAAGATAAGTTAGAATTGTACCTCCACTAATACCTTCAGTATAAACAATTTTATGAGTTGGAAATCCGTTTATTTGAGTAATTCCAGATTGTGTAATAGTTGAACCCGGATAGAACATAGCAGAATCTCTTTGAAATTCAGAAATTTCTCCCATAGATTTTTTTGCAAGTCCAAAATTCTGAATACTGATACTTACACCATATATGAGATGATCATCTTTTGGAAAAAAATTGGCAAAATTCTTTGATTTATCTTTAAATACAGTATTTGATTCTTCGACAGTCCAATCTTCAGGATATTGAATTGACACACCACATTTTTCATTTTCATATGCTTGCATTGATTTTTGTGCAAATATGGGATTTGAGATAATAACCGATACTGAAAATATCGTTATTAGACTACTAATTGATAATAGTGCTAATAAGAATATTCTATTCAATACTTTCTACAAAAACAACAAATATAAAAACATAGAATAATCTTTTTTCTGAATATTTTTCTTACTCTATATCATCTTTATCAAAAAAGTAGCATTGGAAGATATCGGATTGCAGGTATAAAAATATAATATAATATAATATCTTTAAATATTTCAAACTCGAATATTATAATATATCTTTCATCAACCAGAATAACAAAAACAAGCCATAGTCTCCTATTATACTATTGGGTTGATTATTGATTCCATTAGAAGGCTATGGCTTTTACAAATTATTCTTTCTCAATCTTATTCATAGTGAATAATGCAAAGTGAATATTTACATTACCTGATTTTTGATTTGGTTTTCTTATAATAAATCATTTTTTAACTTAATTATAAGTTGGTAGAATATTAAAATAGTATAATCCAATGAACAGAAGTAAAGGGTAAATCCCATCCCCTCCATGCTAGTCATAAGATTATACATACTTTTTATAAATAATGAAAAGTAAACCATTATCATCATTAAAGTAATGGCTCAAAGTTGTGCTAATATTTCTAATAATGATGTTGTTCTAGATTTAGAAAAAAAGATTGAATCTATATGTAAAGGAGCATATCTTATTACAGTTCACTTTTTAAAAAAAATGTCTTTTAAAAATCTTCAAAATGCAAAAATTCTTTATGAGTTTATAATAACAGAGCAGAATTATCAAAATATTAAACTTAGCACAAAAATAACTCATATTAAAGCCATATGTTTATTTAATCAATACGTTCATTACAAAGACTTTGAAAAAATAACAAAAAATTATATCAAAATTTTAATTTTAGAATAATATTTTATTTGAACAATATACTTTTTTTCTCATAGTTCACATTAAATCTCAAATGTAATATTTCAATGATGTTCTCGAATTATAAATTATTATTAAACTAAAGATTTCTTATTTCTTTTAGTAATGGTGAGGAAAAGTTCTTTTATTTTTACTTATATGTATAAAGTTTTCTAAAAATTGCTTTGTTGCGCAACTATGAAAATCGATAATATGATACAAGATTTTGATAGGAACAAATTGTCAATATTGATTCTCCATATAACTGAAGATTCATTATTTTAATCAAAATTAACGAAAATCATAGTTGCGCAACAAAGCACTAAAAATTAAAAATTGCAGAGGTCAATTACAGTACAATTTGTTTTATCTATCATTTTTTTATTAGCTATAGAAAAATCTAATAAAAAGTTAATCGTATATCAAAGAAAATGAATTTCTATTTGAAAATATAAGATATAAACAAAGATAATAATAATTCCTTCAATTCTATTATATTCAAAAATTTATTTATTGTAATTTAATTTTATTATTAAAAATAGTATTTTATTCAATAATTCGCATTTGTTTATACCTAACTGGTAATACCTAAACATTTGAAACAAAAAGTACATAATAATGATTGTTATCTTATGCGTGGTTTGTGCGTGAATATTAATCCATTAGAATTGGCTACAAACAGTCAGAAAAGTAGGTTATATTTTCAGCAGGGTAGATGGAGTGGAAAAAGAAAATGTCCTATACCGCTTAGCATATGTTAGCTGACACCTTCCAACAGATAGTTTCTCATATTGAGATGAAATCTTTTTGTTCTAAAATATGTGGATATTTTATTTCTGAAATCTGTAAATGATGAATAATACTGTAGAACAAGCAAATCATTTTTGGCTATATGCCATATTTCTTCTAGTACCATGAATTCAGGTGATGCTGTGGGCAGATATACTGGAATTAGATTCTTTTTGTGTTTGTCAAAGTATCTCAGTACTTTTTTTGATTTGTAATGCTGTTTTGCTTTATCCAGGAACAGATAACATTTTGGAAATTTCCTGTGAATATGTTTCAGATAGTCTAAAAATGTATTTTCATCAAACCAGTTATACTGTCTAAACAATTGCTTTCCTTCTAAACTGATGGAACCAAACAAGACTGATTGTTGATGAGATCCTGTAATTCTTACAACTGGTCTCTCATCCTTCTTTATCCAGACTTTTCTTACAATAGAGTCATAGAAAAAGAATGATTCATCAGTAGATACTGCCGTGAATCCTTCTTTTAGATTATCCAATAGTATCTTCCTTGTTCTTTTTTAAAAAGTTCTTTCTCTTCTTTTGATGCTGTATTCACATGTACTTTTCTTGGTACCTTCTGTTTGAATCCCCACTTATGCATGAGTCTGTAAATGTGGGTATAATGGTATCTTATTCCACCACTCTTTTTTACAATTAGATCTTCTACCTGTTTTGTAGTCCATCCTTGTCTGTTGGATGCTAACTCGTTTTTTATCTCGTATAATACTTCTCCTGGTATATCTGTGGAGGTCTTCCGATTTTTGTTCTGTCCTTTAAGCCTTCTAAGCCTTCTTCCCTGTACCTCTTTAACCAGTCAGATGCCCATGTTCTACTTCTGTGAAGATCTCTTGCTACCTGTGCAGGAATCTGTTTGTCATATGTTACTTTTAAAACAAGTAGCATTCTTTCCTTTACATTAGTATCATGTTCAGATCTGTATATTTTTTTGAATTTTACCTTTGATACTTTTGTAGCCAATAGATTATCTAGATTGATAGTACTTGCTATAGCTATTATGTCCTATAATGTATTATCTGATAATTAGATAAATGTCAGTATACTTATGCTAACTGGTATAGATGTAACTACAGGTACATAAATCATTTATCATCATGTGAGAAAAGAAGGAGGAGATATTCATGTAAACGGTGTAGGCATGTTTTTAGTGATTTCACATGTACCTATTTGGCAAGGTTAAAAATCTCGTTTGATATTATATCTCATTTGTTATATCTATTTGTACTTGGTGTTCCTGCTTACAGAATACGATGGTATGTATCTATTAATTTAGCAACAATTGAACGTACATTTAGAATATTCAGGCAAGCAATCTATGATTTGCTTATACTGGAAATACAGAATCTGAAACTATCTGGAGAAATAGAAATTGATGAGGCATTATTTGGAGGTCATCATATAAAGGAGGGAAGCGTGGATGGGGTTCTATTGAGCACAAAAATCTAGTTTTCGGTATCTACAAAAGGAATGGAATTGTTATTACATTTCCAGTGTCTGACAGAAAACATGAAACATTGATTCCTCTGATACAACAGCACACAAGAAAAGGATCACTATATTATACAGATGATCATACTGCTTATGCAACATTGAGTTTAATTGGAAAACATAACTCGATTTCTCATGGTAACAAGGAATAGGTAAGAGAAGATACTCACATATTAATGGAATAGAAGGATTCTGGAGTTATGCCAAGACATGGCTGTATATTTATCGAGGTGTACCTAGACAATATTTTCATTTATATCTAAAGGAGATTGAATTCAGATTTAATAACTGACATATGGATTTGTATCCAATTATGTCAAAAATGCTTGTAAAAACTGTTTCAGATCTTTAGG
>CAWIYT010000209.1:0-14285 GCA_963840085.1 uncultured Nitrososphaerales archaeon | reverse complement strand
TTATTATTATGAATTATCAGTAAATTTTATTTCAATATCTTTATGTGGACTTTGTTCAACTATCTCTTCTGCTAATTTGTAGTAACTTTCTTCATTTACATCTTCTCTTCTACTACTATTAGAGAATTCAAATATTGTTTTTGTATTTGGTAAATAAACTTTTTTTAAGTTTAAATCACCTTCTCCTTCTTCCCCTTTTTTAAAGAAATAACGTTCTCCACGCTTAGTTATAGGATTCCAACTTCTTAACAATATACCTTGTTTTTCTATATTCTCATTGGTAGTTTTATCATAAACTTTTGTATGCATAAAGAGATGGAAAAATATATTGTTTGGATTGAAGAAATACCTTAGAGTATAGTAACTTTTGGGATGATGAGGGGAAGATAAAGATGGTATTATTTTATTTTTTAATTCCTCTGTTTTTGAATCAATACAATATTCAAAACAGGAACTAGTATTGGATTTTTCAATTTGCATGTTAATATTTAATATGTTAAACGATCATTTCAAATTTGCTATAAAAATATTAGGATATATTTATTATAACAAAAACCAAATAAATTATAGTAGAAGAATCACATTATCGAATTAAATATTAAAAAACTCTTATTATAACTTTATAACATTTCAACATTTTTAATCGATAAATTACTATGCTAGTTTCTTCTAAATCATTATATCTTATTTACATTCATTCTTTTTTGATTAATTATATATTATTTTATTATGTTGTTGTTATCTTATTACTAAAATTTTTAATTAAATGTTCTCTGATCATCAATAAATTTTTGATAAAATGATAAAGATTATTTGCACTGTAGACCAAATGATATTTTGATTTATTATTATCATTTTCTACTTCTTTTGATTTATATACATTCAATTCAAATCTGTCATTGCTTACAATATTAAAGAAAAATTTCTTATGGGTAATTTTTTCAAAAAAACTATTTTTTCAAAAAAACTTAATTCATAATTTATATAATTGAGAAATTGTTTTGGAAGTACTGTAGTCATAATTGCTAGCACTCCTGAGTATTGTTAAAATTATTATTTGTCATCTGGCATTTTTATAGTATTATTCTTATTATTTAGTGAGATATTGTCATTATCTAGCTGTCGAATCACATAGTAGATAGATCACTTTAAGATATATCCTAACATAACACTCTAATAATAAATACTCTTCTATTATTATTTTGAATTATCAGTAAATTTTATTTCAATATCTTTATGTGGACTTTGTTCAACTATCTCTTCTGCTAATTTGTAGTAACTTTCTTCATTTACATCTTCTCTTCTACTACTATTAGAGAATTCAAATATTGTTTTTGTATTTGGTAAATAAACTTTTTTTAAGTTTAAATCACCTTCTCCTTCTTCCCCTTTTTTAAAGAAATAACGTTCTCCACGCTTAGTTATAGGATTCCAACTTCTTAACAATATACCTTGTTTTTCTATATTCTCATTGGTAGTTTTATCATAAACTTTTGTATGCATAAAGAGATGAAAAAATATAGTGTTTGGATTGAAGAAATACCTTAGAGTATAGTAACTTTTGGGATGATGAGGGGAGATAAAGATGGTATTATTTTATTTTTTAATTCCTCTGTTTTTGAATCAATACAATATTCAAAACAGGAACTAGTATTGGATTTTTCAATTTGCATGTTAATATTTAATATGTTAAACGATCATTTCAAATTTGCTATAAAAATATTAGGATATATTTATTATAACAAAAACCAAATAAATTATAGTAGAAGAATCACATTATCGAATTAAATATTAAAAAACTCTTATTATAACTTTATAACATTTCAACATTTTTAATCGATAAATTACTATGCTAGTTTCTTCTAAATCATTATATCTTATTTACATTCATTCTTTTTTGATTAATTATATATTATTTTATTATGTTGTTGTTATCTTATTACTAAAATTTTTAATTAAATGTTCTCTGATCATCAATAAATTTTTGATAAAATGATAAAGATTATTTGCACTGTAAACCAAATGATATTTTGATTTATTATTATCATTTTCTACTTCTTTTGATTTATATACATTCAATTCAAATCTGTCATTGCTTACAATATTAAAGAAAAATTTCTTATGGGTAATTTTTTCAAAAAAACTTAATTCATAATTTATATAATTGAGAAATTGTTTTGGAATTACTGTATCATAATTACTAGCACTCCTAGTATTGTTAAAATTATTATTTATCATCTACATTTTTATAGTATTTTCTTATTATTTAATGAGTATTATCATTATCTATCGTTGAATGATATAGTAGATAGATCACTTTAAGATATATCCTAACATAACACTCTAATAATAAATACTCTTCTAACAATAAAAGCAAAAGACTAACATTTCATTTTCCTATAACGATAATAAAAGGAGATTCATTGAGACTCATGTAATACAATACATCTTCTCTAGTCTGGTTTTTCAGTCCAAAGAACTCCAGACAGAACCCTCTTTCTTTATAAACAATCTTATAAGAAAATATAGTTAAAATAAATAAATAAAATTTACAAATTGATATAATTTTTTAATAATTATTTTGATATATTATTTCTAATAATATGAAATTTGTTGTAATACTTAAAAAAAGTAGACAATTTAAGATAAAAAATACAAATAAAAATAATAAAGTTAAAAGATTAGAATCTAATAATAATATTATATGAATTTAAATAGATAGATGTTCCCTATAAAAAGATTAGAAAAAATACATGAGGAACTACATCGTTATTATTTACAAGTTATTACTTATCAAAAAGAACAAGATCCAAACTATCAAGATATCGCAACTAAACTGTCAAAGAATATGTCAGAATTAGAAGATATTATTAAAGATATAAGAAAATACAATATTAATAATAAAAATAATCCATTAATTCATATAATAAATAAATAAAATTCTTATTAATTTTTATATTATCTTCAATATAGAAAATGAGAATTTCAAGAGGTATTAAATACAATTTATACTAATGGTATTATAATCAATCCGAGACCATTGACAAAAAGCATGAATCATATGTCATAGTTGTCATAGTCTTGACTTGTTATATATCTTCAAAAATCTAGCAAACTTGTCATTTTATTGTTTGTTCAGGCTATGGCAACAACATAAACAAATTATTATACAAAAATAAAAATATAGGAAATTCGTTGATTATAACGAAGTTTACGCTCCTTAATCTATAGTTATATGGTTTAATACTATAGAGATAGTGCTTTAATAATTGAAATTATATAATAACATACAGTATTGTTTATTAGATTAAATATCAATAACAATAGTAATGGAATCATTTACCAATAATGATTATCATTATATCTTATTGGTTGATGATGAAAAAGATATTCTTGATTTATTTAGTGAATATTTATCATCCAATGGATTCAGTACAATATCATTTCAAAGTCCTGTTGAAGCATTGAATTATTTTTATCAAAATGTTAGTAATTGTTCTATGGTTATTACAGATTATAAAATGCCTCAAATGTCAGGAATAGATTTGATAAAGAAGATAAGAGAGAAAGATATTGATTACAAAATAAAAACCATAATTATTAGTGCATATATAAAAGATAATTTACCATATGATAAATCATACATTAAGTTAGTTGATAGAATATTAGAAAAACCTGTTTATCTTGAAAAATTGGTAAAAATAGTTCAAGAGTTAATTTCAATTAACGTTCATCAAAAACCTGATAGTAAAAGAAAATAAAAATTATAATATTGATTGATTAAAATATTTTCATAACATTATTTTTGTTAGAGGATAGATAAATTACATTGTAATTGTCCTTAATGCTAATAAATAATATTGGTTAGTTAACTAGAGTTACGCCCTATGTCAATATCTACCAATACTAATACTGATATGAAAGTTAAAATATTGATAATAGATGATGATTATGACATTGCAAATTTATTTAAAATATTTTTAGAATGTAATGGATATAAGGTAGATGCATATACAAATTCTATAGATGCATTAAATAACTTTAGAAAACAAAATTATGATTTGATTATTCTTGATTTGAAAATGCCAAAGATGGATGGAATAACATTATATCAAAAGATAAAAAAAATAGATGACAAAGTAATTATTTGTCCTACTACTGCAGATAAAAGTTTGATTCAAGATTTGCAAAAAGGTATAACAGATATTGAAAAAATAGTGATATACAAACCTGTTTTATTAAAAGACTTGAAAAATAAAGTCGATTCATTATTAGTTAATGATACATATCTTAAACACTGGAATGAGAAAAATGAATAATCGATAAATTTGTTTTGTAAATATAATAGTAGTTAAAAAAATTGCATTGGAAGATATTCCATTTCAGGTGTAGTTAAAGCCCTAAAAGAATAGTTTTTGCTACTACAGTTTCAAAACGATATCATTTGGGTGTTATATATGGTAGCCTCTGTATGACACCCAAAATCCCTTTAAGTTACTTTTACCTTATAACATCTATTGCCTCTAAAAGATTTGTGGAAAAGGTTTAGAAAAAGGAAGAAAAAGACTGAAAATCCTAACCCTGAGGATAAACCAATTGAAAACGCATAAAGTCAAAATAATTATTTATTGAAAAATATATCATTTTATTTCTTCTCGTTCTAAATGTTTTAAGAAGGATTTATACTCAACATTTAATCTTTTTTCCAATTCCTTTAATTTTTCAATACTGTTGAAGATTTGATTGACCATCAAAAATCAGAGAACAACAAGATCAAATAGAATGAAATAAAGAGTTCATAGATGGTTAATTGATTATATATTATTTCTACCATTTATCTATATGGCAACTGAACCAATTGTAAATCCGTTTATGATTATGATTGCTATTTCTGGATTTTTCTCTGTAACTGTATTAGTATCCTCACTTTTAACAATTAGAAAGAAAAAAATAAAAAAGGAAGACATACTAGAAAATAATATTTAAATTTAATTCCCCTCTTCTAAATTGTTTATTCTTTTGTAAGATTTCCATTCTTCAATTCTTTTGCAAAATGAACATAATCACCTTCAAGAACTGCTATAATCGTATCATGACCACCTCCATCTTTATCTTTTAAATATCTTTTTATTTCATCTTCATTTTCATAATCATTTAGTGTTGTAAAAGATATATTATTACTATCATTAGAAGTATTAGAAGAACTGATTTTTTCTGGAATTTCTGTTCTTTGTATAACTATTTTTTACGTTTGGCTAATTTTTCTCTAAGGGCTTGTTCAAGAAATTCAGTAGCAGTAATACCTAAATCTATCGCTGCCTTCTTTACTTCTTTCCATAATTCTTGGTCTACGTTAATACTTGTAGGCCCACGCTTTGCTATCATATCAAAGTCTTTCACTATTTCACTATTTATCATTGCTGTTATACTGTTATATAGTAATAGAATATTCTATTTAACTATATAACTATACTACTATATAGCGTAATATTTATTAAATCAATAGAGTTATAGTCATATAGAGATATAACTATGAAAACAAAAATAATAAAATGTAGAAATTGTTCCTATCGATTTGATGCAGAAAAAGAAGGTAATTCAAGAAAAAGAAAATGTGGAATGTGTTGCTTTGGTGATTCTTATTCTATAAGGTCAAAGAAAGAATATGAAAGAAATTTGTTGTTTGCAATGATTGAATCACAATTAAAATAACAATAACAATATTAACTTTAACAATATTCTTTTACACACAATTAAATTATTTTTATGAACATCCTGAATTAGTAAAACTTTTTTTCAACGGTGTTAAAAAGAAATAGAATCCTAAGTGAACTAGATTGACGAATGAATTAGGCAAACGTACCAAACATCTTTTTGAACTTTTTCTTTGCTTTAAAAGCACCTGAATCAAAAAGACAATATCTCAAGAGATTTGAAAAGTTTTTAGATTATCTTAAACTAGAAGGTAAGTTTGAAGATAAAGCATTATCTTTTTATAAAAAAGCAATTGAAAATCCTCACTGGTTGACAAATAAACTTATTGAATTTGCACAATATCAAAAACAACGAGCACAAAAAGGAGAAATTGCTGAATCAACTATTCCTAATTATTTTAAAGCAATGCTGCATAACTTCTATGAAAATGTGATGGTTGAAAAGTAGGAACAATTCCATACAAAAATAGAACAAATCCTCCTAAGGCGCCTAACATCCAATTCATATCTTCCCTTAGCCAAAGCCAAACTAGGTAACCTCCTCCTATTTCAAAAAGTCAGGCAAGAAAAAGAAAAAAATAAAGTAATTAAAATTTTATTAGATTTAGTCATTCACATAATTAAATTTCTTATTATAAAAGATTTGGTTATTATTATTGATATAGTATTTGAAAAACCATAAAAGAAAAGTGTTGGTGCTATAACTGCGCCACAAAGACTTTATCGAGACTCAAATGGACATATCTGAGGTAAATTTAAAATGGTAATATTAGAATTATAATGAATATACTTTTGGATATTTTAAAACGACATAATGCATTTAAATTTTTGTTGTTTTTGAGTGGTCTTGTAATATTATTAAGTCAGAGTGTAATATTATGCGAGGCTCATATTAAAGAATCAAAAGTCCAAGAATCGATAGATAAAAATAAAAATATCAAGATTCAATTTGGTTACACACCTGAGAAGCCTATTATTGATACTTTTACTGAATTGCAGTTTAGCGTTCAAGATTTAGAAACAGGGCAACATATAAAAGATTTTGATGCCAGAGTAGTTGTTACAAATGGCCAAAGACTATTTAAATTTGAAAATATTACTGTCGCAGATGGAGATTTTTCTGTAAAGTATTTATTTCCTGATGACGGAACACATCAAGTTTTAACAAGAATAAATACCAACAATTCAATTTCCTTTAGCATCATTTAGTGTATTTGTTCCACATCAATCTCCTCCAACTATATTGAATCCATTTCCAAAAACTGTAGAAGGAAATTACACAATAGAGCAAATTATAACTATTGTTTTGATAGTATTGTTGCCCTTAATTACAGTTATTTCTATAATCATTGTTATTAAAAAAAATAAACCAAAAGTACTTTAGATAAAATAAATTAATTAATTACTATATTTGTTAATACATACACACATTTTTTTATGAAGAATCATATTATAACATTTTAATAAATTTAATTTTGTTTGATTGGTTTTAGTTCAAATGTGGCATATAAATTTCCTTCTTCTTTTATAATTTGATTAGTAAATTCTTTTAATTTAAAATTTGTAATTACGATATGTACAATTCTATTATGTTGGTCTGAATAATCGTCAATTAATACTGTATTTCTAGGAATTTCCATACCATTAAGCATACCTGTAAATGCTGAAACGGTAGATAATGGAGTATAGGATTTGGGTATAATGAGTTCTTCATGCAAATTAACAATCTGATTTACATAATCTAGATCCCATGTAAATGGCATCTTAAATGAAATCTTAGAGGTCTTTTGGTCATAGATGAAATCAATAATCTCATCATAAAATGTTTTAACTGTTAATGTTAAATCACTATCATTATTATTATTATTGTTGTTGTTGTTCTTGCTATTGGTACCATTATTAGACGAATCTGTAATTACAAAGGGGAAATTTTTGCCGATACTTATAAACAAGTCTATTCTTTTATCTCAATCTAATTGCAGACCTTTACTTGATTTTTCAAGAATTACTGATACATCATATAATCCACCATCAGAGAGCATTTTGCTCTGTATTGTAACTGGATTCTTTGAACTTACTTTTACCAGTTCATTTTTTGATACATTTTGGTGTTGTTGTTGTCCTTGACCTTTGTTTATGATTTCATGAATATTAGAATTGTTTGATGGAATAAGATTTGCTGAAACTACTCCATCTAATGCATGGAATCGTTGATCCATTATGGTTTCATTCTTAAATTTAGATATTATTCTATAATTGATATCTTTGTATAGTTTCATTAGTTTTTTCATCGTGAGTTCTAACTGTGAATGTTGGTTTTTGATTATTACCTTCATTTAAAAAAGGAGGTTCCATTATTCCTTCAATTGCAATTTGTTTTCCAGAAATATCAAAAGGAAGAGATTCATCTCTACTTAGACCATGTCCATATATTTCATCAAAATAAAAGGAATTAGTAGTAAAAATGATTGAAAAAATAAAAGTAAACAAGAATGAAAAAAATATAGTATTAAAATTAATAATCATATTGTTGTGATTTTCTATTTATGCCAAATATAATATTATGGAAATCGAATTTATAAGAGTAAATATTGATTACTATTGTTAAATCAAATTTTAAATTATTTTAATTGCCAATTATTTTGTGAAAAGTGACTTCTACTTAGAAATTTTTTATTCTTCATTGAGAAAAATTTTAATGTAATTTAATAAAGTTATTTCTTCAAAATCAACCGTTGTACTAAAAAAGTTTTATTTTATGATTGTATTTTCATAAAATGTAATAATAAATTTTCCATTTGCATATGAAAAGGATTAAAATATATTGAGATGATATTTAGTATTCATAATTAATTGCAAGAAATAATACCTATTTTATCTGGTATAATCATTTTTGGCTTATTACATGGGATTAATCCTTCTCATGGATGGACAATAGCAGTTTTATATGCACTTCAAAGCAAAAGACCTCTACTAAGTAGCATTTTAAGTTCCGGCATACTTGCTTCGGCTCATTTTCTTTCTTCAATAGTTGTAGTTTTAGCATTTATTTTATTTAGTACCTTTATCTATATACCTCAGAATTACCTCAACTATGCTGCAGCAATTGCACTTGGAATATTGGCTTTTATGTTTTGGAGGGAAAAACCAGAGGATTTAGTAAAGAATCAACATGGTCATTTGCATCAATTTTCTGAGGCGGTTAAGCATGATCATAGTCATTGGCATAAAGATGAAGGATTTCATAGACATCTACATACCCATCAAATAAGAATATTGCCATCTCTCTCAGCATTAGCAATTTCTGCTTTAGTATTAGGATTTGCACATGAAGAAGAATTTGTGATACTTTCCTTAGCAGCAGGAGGAATAAATCCAGTATTGCTAATGATTGTTTATGCTCTATCGGTATCTGTTGCTTTAATAAGTGTCACAATTTTATCAGTTAAAGTAATCACTACTACTATACAAGATAAAATAATTCATTATACTAAATATCTTCCAAAAATAAGTGCAATAATATTGGCTATTATGGCTATAGCATTTGGATTAGGTTTAGTTTAATAAAATTAATCTTTAATTTAATTTAAAGATTAGAATAAATTTTCTTAACATGAAAAACTTTTTCTAAAATTAATTAATTCGTTAAGCATAAACCCATAAATAAAATTATGTATAACAATTTAAGTTATTTTTAAATAGATAATAGAAATCTTTATTTTTATAGATTGGAATATAATAAAAAAGAGTGGCACAAAATATTGTATGTTCAGAATGTAAATGCTCTATTAATAATTGTAATAATAATAATGAATTTTTAAATAACAGTATAAAGTGTAAAAATTGCATCAAAGAGATTTGCTGCTGTATTGCAATTCATACTAGCACATTGAGAAAAAAATCTTTATCTTTATCTCCAAATTTATCTCTAAAATCAAAGAGTACATTATTTTTTAACATTACAAAAAATCTATTGCCTGCTGCTCTTGGAATAGAAATTCTTTGCATAATGGCTGCTGAAATTGGAGAAAATATTGGATTATATACATTTGGTTTCAATTTAATAGGAATTACATTAGCATATATTATAGGATATGCTCTTGCTGGTTTTACCACTTTTATGACGATTTTAGGGCGATATACTGGAACTGGCTTAAAAATTGAAAGTTGTTGTTCAGTACCTAGAACAGCAATCAAATAAAGGATTTCTTTCAAACATGTTTCTAACATTTGGATATTTTATAAAAGGCATAAAGAAAATATCGCATCTAAAAAAGGAACAAAACTTAAGATACGTATTAAAAACAAGTATGGTCATTTTAATTACTGCAGAAAGTGCTTGTATACTAACTGCTGAAACTATTGGAATAGTATTCTATAATTATTCTATTTTGCTGGGAATTCCATTAGCATTATTGGTAGGAGCATTAACAATAGCATTCATTGAAGCACATAAAAAAATAAGAGTCAAATCACAATCTTGTAATAGTTGTGATTGCAAATGATGATTGATAGAAGATTAATTGTTTTTATAACTTTATATTATAATTTTTTTAGTTTCAAATTTATTATAGTTTTAAAATTTTTTGAGAATGTCATACATAATAAGACTATAAAAAGTTCTTTAAAGTATGAAAGTATTATTTTAATTCCTCTTAGTTTCATGCATAACTATAATAACGAAAATTCCAGAACAGAAGGCTATCCATCCCGTTATTTGAATTGCTATATTTATACTAAAGAAATCTGCAATAAAGCCTATGCCTAAAGCACCTATTACAAATCCTAAATCTCTCCAGAATCTATAAACTCCTAATGATGTTGCTCTCCATTGTGGATGAGCAATATCACTAATAGCAGCAAGTAAAACAGGATACACAAATGCAGTTCCTATACCCAAGAGAGACATTCCAATCATTATACCAAAATAAGTATCTTGAACTAACAGAATTATCCATATTCCTATTGCCTGCATAATCATTCCAGGATATATCATTTTTTTCGTCCTACTATATCACTAAAGGGGCCGGTAACAAGTTGCAAAAAGCCCCAAACTCCAGGATGCAGTGCTTTTAAAAATGCAATATCATTTACACTTATTCCAAAAGATACAAAATAGAGAGTAAATAATCCCCAAGATACACCAAATACTAAATTATTAACAAGTCCTGCTTGACTTACTGCTAAAAAAGAACGATTCTTCCACGATGTTTCAATGAATACTTCCTTAAAGTTTAGATTTTTATTTTTGTTTGGTAAATATGAATTACCATCTATTGTTTGTTTTTTTTCATCATTTCCATCATTTAGTGATTTTATCATTTTTCTATTTTCATCCTCATCTCTTTTTTCATTTTTTTCATAATTTTTTATTTCTAATTCGGTAAATTTTTTTGTGTCTTTAACTAATAATAAAGAAATTAAAAATCCAACTATAGGAAATATAATTCCAAGGTAAAATGGATATGGTTTTAATCCATAAACGGCTGCAATGTAACCAGTTAAAAAACCTACTAAAGCAACTGATACATATCCAGCAAATTCATTAAGTCCTAATGCCAATCCTCGTTGTTTTGTTCCAACTAAATCAATTTTCATATTGACAGTCATTGACCAAGCCAATCCTTGGTTTATTCCGAGTAATACATTAGCAAATAAAATCCAATTCCAGTTTGGAGCAAATAATAAAATAAAAGGAACTGGTAATCCAACTAACCATCCTAAAATCAATACATTTTTTCTTCCAAATTTATCAGAAAGACTACCTGCAAAGAGGTTGAGTATGGCTTTAACTATACCAAAACTAGCAATGAAAGACAATACTAATGCATTAGATTCCAAATCAAATTCTTCTTTTCCTAAGATGGGAATGACCGTCTGTTCTAAGCCAATCATTGCGCCAACAAAAGCATTAACTATTATCAATAAAAGAAATTGATTGATATTGGGTTTTAGACCCAGTTTAATTGGACTAGTATCTTCATTATTTTTGATTTTGTCTTTGTCATCACTATTATTGTTAAACACCTTTTATGATAACTGAAGCAGAAACTAAGATATTTTTCTATTTCTCTTTTAGATAAATAATAAGCAAATTAATAATACTTTTTATAATTTAAATTATGTAAATCATATTCCATATTCTTCACTATCGTAATCATTAGGTATTATTGCTCAACAATGAATAAAAATAAGCAATGAGATATTTAGTTTGATCATGGAAATTGATAAAAAAACAACATTCGAATTATGAGATTCAACTAGCATTGAATGAAAAACGTTATAAATTTCATTTTAATAATATCGAAAATGTAAAACGTGTAATGACAGAAACCCAGAAATTGTATGAACAAAATGACGATACAAGAGTCAAACAAAAATGTATTACAATTCTTAAAACAGCACAAAAACAATTAACAGAATTAGAGAATAAAACACCAGAAGTAACTAGAAACTATTTAATAAATAAAAGAGAATTAGACTCTTTGAAATAATTTAATATTAATCTAACCATTAATTCATAAGATTTCATCTTTAGATATAATCAAACTTAACATTAGTTATTTAAAGAATTCAGAAATATCAGTCTGCCTAGTCTTGGAACGTAATTGTTTATATATTCTAAAATTTTGTTTATCTTCTTCAGTTCTACTGACTCTCATTAAAAGGTATTTTGTAATCTACAATAGGAAATGGTCTTATTTTATTTTTTAAATTCATCATTTCTGCAAATAACTTTGCTGTCATTGGACCAAAACCAGCATAATGATTGTTTGCTGCTATTATTGCAGTTTTAACATTTTTTTCATTCTTTTGTATATCTTTGAATATATTTGACCACAATTGCATTTCTTTTGTTCTATCTTTTTTTATTTTCCCAAAGTCTCTTTCATCAATACTTCTATCTCCTATTAGTCTCAAATATAGAAAATCCGATAGTTAAAATTGGAGGTGTAACTAAAATATCTTGTTGACTCCATACTAGACAATAATTCTTTTCTTTCAAATAGTTATAAAAAAGTTCATTGAACCAACTATGATGTCTGACTTCTATGGCATATCTAAATGATGGATCCAAAATATAATCTAAATTCTTTATCAAATCCAATCCTTCTGCAATCTGTAAAGATGGAGGTAACTGAATCAAAAAAACAAGTATCTTGTCATATAGTGGTTCCATAGCATCGTAAAAGTGCTCTATATCTTTTCCTACATCTTTTAATCGCTTATCATGAGTAATAACTTTTGGAAATTTTACAGCAAATCTGAAATTATCAGGAGTTCTTTTAGACCAATTGTTAACCATGAAAGTAGAAGGCATTCTATAAAAAGTAGAATCTATTTCAACAAAATCAAATATTTGAGAATAATATGAAAGCCAATATCTATTATCTAGATCTTCGTGGATAGTAGAAAGAGCCTTTCCATCCATCATAACTCCAGCCAGAACAGCCGAAATAATATTCTAATACCAAACTAAATCAATCACTGATAATGATAATAATTTTCTGCATTTTGTAGAATCTTTCTCTCTTTATCGTTTAATGATGAACCACTCATCTCCTTAAACTGCAATGCATTGATGATGGCTTTTCCTCCATAATGATTGTTAAAATATATTCTAAGTATTTTAGTTTGTTTCTTTATCTTTTTTACTTTTGGCACCCAAGGTTCAAGTTCTTTCTTTGAATATAGATAGTTATACCAGTAATGTCCACCAGAAGTATTCCGTCCATGAAATCTAACAAAAGAATGATCGGTAGATGAAACTATAGAATTAGACAAAAATGAAAGATTTTCTTTTTCAGGTGAATCAGTAATTACATTAGCAATATTATGATGTTTGAGTAATTCCAACGGGCCTTCTGTGTTCCATGAAGGATGTCTAAATTCTATTGCATACTGATATTCATTATTTCGTAGTTTATTAGCAATATCGTCACTTTCATTATTTTCTTCAGGTTTTCTTGGTATATTTTCTAAAAATTTCTCGAGAGAGTTAAAGTAATCAATGCTAAAACTAGGTGGTAATTGAATCAAAATAGCACCTAATTTTCTTGAATTATATAAAGGTGAAATTTTTGCAAGAAATTCTTTAAAATCAGCAATAACATCTTTATTAATATCTAGTTTCTTTCTATGGGTTATTCTTTCAGGAACCTTAATTGAAAATTCAAAATTCTGAGGAGTTGCTTTTACCATACCAAAAAAGAGGCCTTTATCCATTTTAGAATAAAATTCTTCATAAAAAGTAGAGTCCATTTCTACGGTATTGAAGAACTCCGAATAGTATCTAAGTCTCTTTGTATCTTTGGTTGGATAAAAAATGTCAAGCCATCCTCCTTTGTCTGCAGTATCTCCATAATTCCATCCAGAACAGCCTAGATAATATTCCAATACAGTACTTTTAGTGCTAAATAAAGCAAAAACTATTTTTTAAAAATGTATTAGTTCTTTGTTCTATAATGCTAGAGGTATCTTCGGATTGAGTATCTACTATTTTTTACGATAAGAATTTATCAAAATTTTTAGTATATCCTTCCATTGAGCGTTCAATTCCATCTTTTGCTG